>CAIWCT010000332.1 GCA_903911225.1 uncultured delta proteobacterium | reverse complement strand
TACCTCATTAGAGCCGACGAATCTGATCTCAGGCAAGATCGTAACCACAACAACCTCAATGCCAGTTAACGCAGGCATATGCAACGACTGGTTAGGCACATGGTCTTTCCACGGTGACAATGCAACCAAACCAAGCTATGGCGATAAAGAAGTGAAATTCGATGCGGTGTACCCGAATTACAAGTTTGCCGCTTATCCCACCCTGACTTTCGCGTGCCTAGCTCATGGCCGCAGAACAGCAGACAACATGAATATCTGGATGATGTTGTCACCGTTCTCGACCAGCTATCTTTATTATGAAGTAGTGTCAGATGCCTTTCCTGTCGGCGTACCGTCAGGACCAAAAGACCAAATCATTCCCCCCAATTTCACGGGGCACTCTTTCACAGCGGTTTACTATGGTAAACCGGACGCGTATATGTCCAGTGGTACAAGAATCAGTACTTCTATGTGCCAGGCACCTAGCTTAATCGGCCCCTCTGGAACTGGCATTTCGCAGACGCCGACATTTACATGGCATCAGGTAGAAAGTGACGCTTGGTACAATGTGCTGGTATGGTCTGAGGCAAAAGGAGGTATAGTAGCATCTTCATGGTTCGGCCCATCAAATTGTACTGCTGGCACATGTTCAGGCAGTTTGGCAAACGCCTTGCCTGGAGGTAAAAACTGGTGGTGGCTTGATATATATTACGGAAACAATGATCCTTGCGGATTAAAGCAACAGCCGGGCGGCAATGTGCTGCTGGCTGAAGTAGTTGGCTGCGCCGCCCCGACACTCACATCGCCCGATGGCGGTACGAATGGCGCAGGCTTAAAGCCGACCGTCACCTTTACCGACTCCGGAGCCGAGTGGTATGAAATCCTGATATGGTCAAACGCCGGCTATCTTGCCATTGACCAGTGGGTGGATAAAAATCTTATATGCGGATCAGGAACCTGTGGCGTAACTACTACCTACGGCTTACCTGCTGGCCAAGCATGGTGGTGGTTAAACACCTATAGCGCCGCTTGCGGGTTGAAGATGCAGGACGGTGGCTGGAAGACATTTACCCAGAACTAAATCTGTAGATTCTAAACTTTAACAAAATGGCGGCTAAGCATAATGCTTAGCCGCCATTTTTATTTGAGTATATTTCACATTTTCCTAGCATATCATCTCAACCGCAGGATGAGAGCTTAAACAAAACAAAATAAAATAAAGGTGTTAGGATTAGTATGAAGGGAACAAGTCATTGGCATATATCCGGGACTAACTGTGCCATCACAGCATTCAACTCACCGTTGATGCCTATGGTTATCTGGTGCCGAAAGCCAATACAGCCGCTGCTGACAGACAGCTTTCTCCGACGAAATCCGCACCCTATACGCACCCAACTGCAGCCCAGGCATAAAAAAAGCACCTAGACCATGTCTAAGTGCTTTAATTTTCTGGCGCGCCCTACAAGATTCGAACTTGTGACCTACGGATTCGTAGTCCGTCACTCTATCCAGCTGAGCTAAGGGCGCTTAAGAAATAATGTTAATATATATAGCGTTTTCTGCTAAAGGTCAACTGATTCATCGATTTTTTTTGCATGTACCGAAAGCACCCAGACTGCTTTCAGTTTGCCCAGATGCCCGCATGCTCCCGTTTTGCAGCATCCTGAGCCCGGCGGAAGACTTCCTGCTGGTCGGGGGCGAGCGTTTCAGTGCTGCACTCACCAAGCCCCTTGCGTACCATATCCAGATTAATGTAGGAGCCTTCTTTGAGGAAGAGCCGGCCGGCAATGGCGCCGTCCTTAGTAGTTTTCCAGGGATTATACTTGAGCCGCAAGGGTTTTGTTTTAAGTGCTTCAAGGTAGCCGCGTGCAGGCTCGCTCTGTTTGGGCATAGTGAATCCGGCAAGGATAATGTCTGTTTGCTTGCCTTCAACTTCAAGCGTCAGCTTATGGCCGTTTTTTTCAAGTCCCTTAATGCGCACAGGATACAGGGAAATATATTCGACATTTTTACGCACTGCTTCGGGAATGTCTTCATAACGGTTCGTGAGATTAAGCGCGCCGCTTGTTTCCCGGTAGGCATAAATTTTCGTCATCTTCTCGGGGGCATCAACAGGTTGCGCCGGCTGTGAAGCGTTATCAGCGCGGTCCAACTGCTCCCGGACTTCAGGGGCGATAGCCGTTTGAGAAGGCTTTACATCCGGCTGCGATGGCTCCGGCTCTGAAGGCATTTCTGCAGCGGGCATTTGTGCTTCATCATCGGGAACAACTGTTGTCGAAGCAGGTTTTTTCACCTTTTGAAGCGGCTGTACTGGCGTGATTTCATCTGGTTTGTCCCGGGCCTGCTCTGTGGCCACAGGCTTGCTTTGTGCAACAGCCATGCCTGATTCACTATCACCTGCCAGCGAAACTTTTACGATCATACAGCCTCTGCGCTCATGGTTATTGAACTGCCGGGCAGCCTGAGAGGCTTCCTCTGAAGAGGCATATTTGCCGATACGAATTTTAAACAGTGTTTTTCCGTTTTGCATCGGCGCTTCTACGCAGTATGCTTCATAGCCTTTATCCCGCCATTGATTAATTCTGCGTTCTGCCGAGCGTTTGTCGGGTTCCGTGTTTGTCTGGAGGGTAAACCAAATGCTGTCGTCGGTCTGCTGCATGGCAGTCTTTTTTTTCTGTGCCGGCATTTCGCCTCTTTTGAGGGCAGCTATCTTTTCTTTAAGACTGCTCTGGCCGGAAGGTTTTTCAGCATCCCTGACCGTTACCCTGACTATTTGTTTGCCCGCGTCTTTTTTATCATTTGCGCTATCGGGCACAGTTGCATTCTGTGCAGGCGTGGCATCATCGGCCCGGTTATCGTCGAGGGCAACCACGATCATGACTGACGTGCCTTCTTTGTTTTCATAGTCACGCGCTGCAGCGGCTGCCGCAGCACGGCTGGCATATTTTCCGCTTCGGAGCTTGTAGATAACTTTGCCCGTCTGTGTCGTGTATTCGGAAAGGTAGGCTTTGTAGCCGCG
>CAIWCT010000331.1 GCA_903911225.1 uncultured delta proteobacterium | reverse complement strand
CAATGCAAAAAATATCAGCATGCTTGAAAACGATAAACTGGAAATTGGAAAAAAAAGGGCGGTGCAGCTTGCTAAAGCATTTAATGTACATCCCGCAATAATTATGTTTCCAGAGTACGAAGCAATAGAAATTCATAGAGCGGCATAACTCATGTCGCTGCACTGGACGTGGTTCCGCTGCGCTCCACCACGCCAGTGACCTTTAGCGTTCCCACACACAGCACAGGGGGTATTTTGGTTGACACACATGAGCCCCTCTTCTATACTTCGCCTGTAAAATTCGGATTCTTATCAAAGCCCTTTCCATCATCGCACATGCTGACACACACCGCATAAACATGAAAAAAAAACCCATAAAAGCCCATAAGGTGTCTGCGCCCCAACAAACAAAGGGGGCGACTGCTGTCGGTGTGCTCGCAAACCCCGAAATCCCAAAACTGCTGCTGTACGGCTGTCTATTGCTGTACGGCGTGGTTCTTTTTAGAACGGCATGGCTCTGCGACGACGCCTATATTACCTTCCGCACGGTCGATAATTTTATCAACGGCTTCGGCCTGCGCTGGAACATAGCCGAGCGGGTGCAGAGCTATACCCATCCGCTCTGGATGCTCGTGCTGTCGCTGTGCAGCTTCGTGACCCGCGAGTTTTATCTCACACCGATGATACTTTCGATCGCCCTGTCGTTTGTTGCCGTTTTTGTTCTGGCGCGAAAGGCCGGGGGCGGGGTTATTTCTGCGGCCCTTGGTGTTTTCGTGCTGGTCCTTTCAAAGGCTTTTGTCGATTACTCCACTTCGGGCCTGGAGAACCCGCTCACCTATCTTATTCTGGTGCTGTTCTTTATCTGTTCCCTGAAGGGCAGTTTTGATGAAAAACATCTTCTGAAGCTTTCGGTTCTTGCCTGCCTCGGTTTTTTAAACAGGATGGACACGGGGCTATTATTTGCTCCGACGCTTGCCTACGCCCTGATACGGTTTGGCCGGATGAAAGGCATAGGCATTATGCTTGCAGGCTTCATCCCGTTTTTTACCTGGGAACTTTTTTCACTGATTTACTATGGCTACCTTGTGCCCAACACGGCATTCGCCAAGATGAACACGGGGATCAGACGGGCAGAGTATCTGGCGCAGGGGATCAATTATTTCCGCAACTCGATTGCCAGAGATCCGCTGACGCTGGCGGCAATTGCGTATGCCCTTGTGATGGTCGGCGTTTGCAGGGCACGGCAATTTTTTTGGCATGCCGCGGGCATTATGCTGTATATGGGCTACATTGTCTGGATCGGCGGGGATTTTATGAGCGGGAGGTTTTTTGCCGCACCGCTTGTACTGGCAGTGGCAATGCTTGTCGCGGAAAACCTTTTCCTGCCCGGCCGCCACCTTGCGGCAGTCGCAGTCATCGTTGCGATTGTAGGATTTTCAGTGCCCACGTCAACTATTCTTTCCGACAGCGATTACGGCAGGGATATGAAAAGCCCTCTTGATGAAAACGGCATTGCAAGTGAAAGGCAATATTATTTTTCCATTACCGGCCTTATCAACAATGTAGCCTTGCAGGAAAAACCGAAGGCCAATATAATTGAGATTGCTAAGCGGGCCAGCCAATTAAAAACTCCGCTGTTTGTACACGGGGCCGTCGGCTTTGCAGGTTTCTCTCTTGGCCCTGCCGTGTATTTTCTGGATTACCATGCCCTGGGCGACCCGCTGCTGTCGCATCTGCCCATGGTTACCGAAGATCCGCTGTATGAACAATTTTACGAAGAGCTGCTGGAAAAAAAATGCCCACAAAAATGGCGCATCGGCCACTTTCTGCGCAATATCCCCAAAGGGTACATGTCGTCGATAATATCAGATGACAACGAGATCAAGGATGCAAACATCATGGCATTTTACGAAAAAGTCCGCACCATCACACGGGGCGATCTCTTTAGCCGCGAGCGGCTGCGGGCAATTGCAGGCATGAACCTTGGTGAGTATGACCATTTTATTGCAAAGACGCGCGCCCCCTATAAACACGATACGCAGGACTATCTTGAAACTTTTGAAAAACATCCTGACATTCGCTGCATGACCGTTCTGGCTGCAGCAGGTGAGGAGGCTTTTTTTAATAAAGAGTATTCTCTAGGCGCCATGTGCCTTGAGCATCTGATTTCTATTGAACCCGCGAAAGCGCTTAACTGGAAACATCTGGGTGTTGATTATTTTATGCTTAAAGAGCTTGTGAAGGCGGAAAACACCCTTACAAAGGCCGTTGAACTTGACAGCACCGATGCAGATGCCTATATGAATCTGGCAACCGTCAAGGCAGCCATGGGCAAGCATAACGAAGCTGATGCCCTTATAGTGGAGGCGGCAAGAAGAGGTAATCCTGCGGCCATCCGGCAGGTGATCGACCGCAGGCTTGAGATGCCTGAAATAAATAATTGATAGAGAATGAACGAAGCAATGGACTGCTTGCTGCTTTATCCTGTTCCCAATACCAACCAACCCCCAGTAGGCCTTCACATTTAAAATTGCAGTTCCTCTCACCAAACACTCAATACAGGTACATTGGATTATTTTAAAAACAGTATAGCCATATGCGCACAGGTGAGCTTTCTGTAAAGGCAGCCCGGGCGGTTCGGGCTATTACCATTGCATCATTGCCGGCTTCTTTTGTGAGAATAAAGCACGGGCAAATAAATCAAAAGCTCACCTGTGCGCTTGGTTACAATAAAAAGAAAAGTGCTCTAATGATAAAGATATGGGTCTGCAGCAAATAAATATAACTTGTTTTATACTAGTATAGTATAGGTTTTTTTAGAGTATAATTCAATTGCTATTTTATTTGAAAGTCGAATCTTTTACGGTTATAACCATTGGTAGAAGTTGCGGCAAGAACAATACTTTTCAAGTTCTCTAAACCTACTTAAACCAAAGGAGAGTGTCATGAAAGGAAAGTTTTATTTTTCAACCGTACTTGCGATGGTGCCTTTGTTATTATGTTTCACCTTCATCGGCTCTGCACAGGCCAACTATTTTGACAAGGATCTCGGCACAGGCCAGGTTCGCGTTTTTTACAAAAGCCCGTCACCTGCAGCAGCTGAAGCAATTATGCTTGGCGTTGGAACAGCCATGTCGCGCGACAGCTATGACAATCTTGCAAATCAGCTTATAGCCTATGGTTATGTTGTTATTATTATGGATCATCAGCCCGGCAGCATGACAAAAACAGATGCCGGCAAATACAAAAGCTGCGCAATCGAAGTACAGAATAATGTACTGAGCTGGCTGTCAGGAACAGGCTGCACGTCTATCGCTCACTGGATTCTTGGCGGCCACTCCGCAGGCGGTCAGGCAGCACAGAACGCCGTTGGCGGCGACCTTAATCTTGCCGATGCCATGTTCAGCATCGATCCCTATAGCATTGAAGGTGCAAGCCGCGTAGCCCTGCCAGGGCTTTACTGGGGCTTTGATGTAACCACCTGCTTTGTTGAGAAAACAGATGCAGCCATGGCAGCATATTATTATTGTGACGGCCCCCGGGCTTTCTACAGAGTTAATAAAACCTACTCATGGGGCCCCTGCGGCTATTCTCCGAAATACTACCACTGCAGCTTCGCAGACGGCAGCTGCCCGGCATGCACCAACTGCATGACAACGCCGAGCTATTTCTTTACCGATGTTGCAAAGAGCGTAAACAAGTTCATAAACACCGCCTTCTACGGAACATGGTCAAAGGCCAATGTTAAGGTCAGCACCACAACGCCGACAACCCTGTTTGTTGACAGCGATGCTCCCTAAGGACTGAAGTAGCCATAGCGCCCAAACTTGCATGCAGCCGCTAATTAAAACTTGATTAGCGGCTGCTTTTTTATTAGCAAGCCCTCCATAAATACACTCTGATTATCAAAAAAAACCCGACACATGAAGTGCATCTCATAGCCGTGGCCTCTCGAAAGCAACGTGATTAAAAATAACATTTGCCCTGAATCTGCAGATATGTTACGGAACACGGAACAAACTGCAGGATGCTAAATTTTGTAAAGCATAGAAGCAACGCAGGCCGAGCAAGGGGCCTATTGGAATTATTTTATTAGAAAGCCCTCTGAGGAACAAAAATTCTTTGCTGCAGTACAGCTGACTGAGAATCTTCCAATAATGGGCTGCGCGTCGGACAGACAACTAAAATGAACGTGTTTATGACAGATCCCACATAGGAGGTTTTTGTAATCCATGATGAAAACATTGACAAAAAAAACTGTTTTACTGCTCGCACTGTTTACCTGCCTGGCGCTTCTCTGGCCGCATGCAGGCAGAGCCGGCGCCATTACCGATGATCTGAAAACTGCGGTAGATAAAGTCCTTGCGATCATGCAGAATCCGGCCAATGCGGCGCCTGACAAAAAAGAAGAACGCCAAAAGCTTATCAATACGGTAATCGCCGAAAAATTCGACTGGGAAGAAATGGCCAGACGGGCACTGGGAACGCACTGGAGAGATTTCACCCCGCCGCAGCAAAAAGAGTTTGTGGCTATTTTCAGCGAGTTTCTTGAACGGACGTATATATCGAAAGTCGATCTGTTTCTCAAAGAGGAAAAAGGCTTTTCAGCAGGCAATATTGTGTATACCAAGGAAACAATTGAGGGACAATACGCCCTGGTTGACTCAAAAGTTGCCCTGAAGGAAGAGGAAATTCCGCTCAGCTATAAGATGATAAACAAAGGCGGAAAATGGGTGGTGTATGACCTGACGCTTGAAGGGGTCGGCATCGTTTCCAACTACCGCACGCAGTTCAATGAGCTGCTGGCAAACGGCTCCTATGAAAAGCTTATCGAAAAATTAAAATCAAAAAAGGGCGAGGGAGATCTTATTGAAAAATCCCCCCCGTCTGCAGCCCAGAAAAAGCAGTAGCTGATTAGCGCGTCAGCCCGTATTGCCTGTTTTGAATATAAGCGTTTTTCAGAGATACATAGGGGTCAACGGCGCTTTTCTTGAATTCATCATACTCGTTGATTTTAAGGGATACGGAATTAACTTTGTCCGTGGCCTCGATGGCTGCCGATTCCCAGAGATTGGTATTCACATAAAACAGCGGATCAAGAAAAGCATCGCCCACCATGCCCACCGTATCGCGCGCGCTTGACGGCCCGAAAAACGGCAGGACGATATAAATACCGTGGCCGACGCCGTAGCGACCGAATGTTCTGCCCGTATCTTCATCAGAGCGCTTCAGCTCCCAGCAGTAATAGGCCGGATCGAAAAGCCCGCCAATGCCCGCTGTTGAATTCACCACAAATCGCGTCAGCTCGGACCCTGCCGGTGCAAACCTGCCCTGTAACAGGCAGTTGACAAAACGTATCGGCGTGGCAAGGTTTACGAAAAACCTTTTTACGCACATGCGCGCCGGCTCCGGGACGACATAGCTGTAGCCCTGGGCGGTAGGCTTCAGCACCCAGTAATAGAGCTTATCATTGAACACGAACATGCCGCGGTTGAATTTTTCAAGTGGGTCGGCAACCTGCTGCTCGGCGGCATCGGCATTCCCGCCGCTCTTTTCGAAAGGATCATACAAAGAATCGTCTTTCTGGGTCTGAACCGCATGCACCGCACCGGCTGCATAAACCCTGCTGACGGAACCACCAAAGACACACATGCAGAAAAACATACACAGGCAGGCAAGTATTTTCATAACGGCACTCCTTCTTTAGAGCAGTTTATATATCTAGATTTATAATTATATCATGTCATTCTGAAAGAGCATAAATAAATATTACACGCTCTGGATTCAAAATTGACTCTCTCGTAAAAAGTCGAAAATTCGACTAAATCGTCATACCGAAAGCCGGTATCCGTAGGGGCGCACCTGGGTGTGCGCCCTTGTTATAGGCAGACACGCAGGTCTGCCCCTACTGAACCCCGGTTTTCACCGGGGTGACGACTTTTTACGAAAACATCAAAATTATTATGCCCGACATCAGGCGTACTTGCCCAGTAAAACCAGCCGCAGCATGTTGAGCGCCATCTGTGCGGTCATCATTTTAACCTTTTCCCTGGTGCCGGGATAAAATATCTTTTTCACAACGGTCGTATCAGGTGTCGCGATGCCGATGAAAACCGTACCGACGGGTTTCTCGGGCGTGCCGCCATCAGGCCCGGCAATGCCGGTGACAGAAAGGCCGTAGACCGTTCCTGCGGCTTTGCGGGCTCCCTCAGCCATAAGCCGCGCTACGGGCTCGCTCACAGCACCATGCTCCTTAAGCACAGCTTCCGGCACAGCCAGAAGCTCCTGCTTTGCGCGGTTGCTGTACACCACAAAAGAGCGCTCCACATAGGCCGAACTGCCGGGCACATTGGTCAGCCGGTG
Source organism: uncultured delta proteobacterium (assembly GCA_903911225.1). GTDB lineage: Bacteria > Desulfobacterota > WTBG01 > CAIYCZ01 > CAIRTM01 > CAIWCT01. The sequence continues at coordinate 34,992 of CAIWCT010000331.1, read as the reverse complement.
GGTTATGAGCCCGCCGGTACAAGATTCTGCGACAGCAATCGTTGCAGTCTGAGCCGCCAGCAGTCTGCCGACCACTTCCTCCATCAGCTCATTGTTCTCAGAATAGATATACTCACCGATGCGTTTCTGAATGGCTTCCTGAAACCGTTGAATCTGTTTTTTTACCTGCTGCTCATCGGTTCCTGTGCCCGTTATCTTCAGACTCACCTCAGGAAATGCGGGATAAAAGCCAAGAGACACCGAGGGAAGATCTGGCAAACAGCCATTGAGTAATTCTTGAATTTTCGACTCCCACAGGCCAAACGTTTTAAGTGTTGCGCTCAGGATAAACTGTCGCATCCCGCACTCGCCCCGTATATGGTCGACAATGAAGCCTGTGACCATAGCATGCACTTCTTCGGGCACGCCGGGCAGAAACATAAACTGGCAGCCCCTGCTCCTTATTAAAAACCCGCATGCCGTTCCCACGGGATTTTCAATTGCCTGACAGCCTTCGGGCAGCACCGCCTGCTTTTTTGCCGCAGCAGGCATGGTGCGGCCAAATTCCCGGTAACGGGCCTCCATGTTTTTCACGGCTGCCTCATGCACGGTGAGTTCGCAGCCGAATGTGCGCGCAGCAGCCTGCGCTGTGCGGTCATCATCGGTTGGCCCGAGCCCGCCCGTGGCAATGAGAAAACGCGTGTCGGGCAAAAGATTTGAGAGGGCCCGCCGAATGTCTTCAAGGCAATCGCCCACAGAGCTGAAGCGTCTGACGGACAACCCTGCTTCAGCCAGCGCCCTCGCGATAAAGCTTGCGTTGGTATCTGCGGTGCGGCCTGAAAGCAGCTCATCGCCAATGGTGAGCAGTTCAATCATGCAACACTCCATTTAGAGCAAAAAGCGTTTCAATGTATCTTCGGAAGATTTATAATATCTTTCAAAATCAGAACGAATACTGTTTCTACAGGCAGCCATCCCGTCCGGCATGGATTGTTGATGTGCCAGTGCCAAAACTTCTTCTGAAGCTTTAAAACAGACGGTTAACACCCTGGAACTGGCTTCCGCCAGTGCATAAAACGTTTTCATCTGGGCATCACGGATAGTTTTGTCCTGCAAAGAAAAGCGCTCCGTATGCTTCATGTTTTCGAAAAAATTTTTCAGGCCCGCTTCAAAATTCAAAAGCTCTGCCAGAGCATGAATTGTATAAAATGAAGGAAGTACTGAACTGCAAAATTCAATGATGGAATGATCAAAAGATTTATTAAGTTTATTCTCCATCTGTTTGACTAATTCCAGCAGGGTGCGGCCCTGCGTTTTTTCGGCTTCGCTTCTTGACACACAAAGTTGACAGACTGACTGAAACAGCTCCTTGAGATTATCAACAAACGAATTCAGAAAAACCCTAATCAAATCCTTGAGGCTTTTCATATCATTTTCAATTACAAAATGAATATTTTCAATTTCATCACGCAATTCAGGATAATTCAAAGTTACTTTAAATGCAATATTGTAGGCCTTCAGCCAGCCCTGGAGCGGGAAGTCGATTTTTTCCGGAAGCGCCTTGAAAAAAGATGTATACCACCCGAGATGCTCCATGACTGAACCCGCACAAATATCTTCCGGAATATCAAGCAGCGACCAATAAAGAGAGCGGATAATAACATCTTTTGCCTGATTGAATTTTTCTTCATCAATTTTATAAAGTCTGTCGATTTCCCGTTTTCCCTGCGCATGTTTTTCGATAAGGGCTAAAGCTTTGCTGTATTCATTTTGCTTCTCTGCCTTTCTTGTATTGAGCAGACGTATTTCATTTTCCATCCTTTGAATTGCGGCCTCAGCAGCTTGAATTTTTTGTCTGTGATCATCTCGGCCGAACAGCTTGGGCGGATTTTCTCTGAGCAAAGACAGGGCGGCCTTTGTTTCAATCAGATTTTTTTCAAGCCTTGATAATTTTTTATTTTGTTCATCACTAAGGCTTATCAGCCGCTCAGCACTGTTTTTATCTTCATGAGAAACAGAGTTTGCTAAATAATATTTTTTATAGCCAATGGTTTTCAGCTCTGCTATCAATTGATGCGGTTCCTTATTACCTGAAAGATCTGCCAGCTTGTGCAGCTTGTCAATCTGCCAGTCTAAATCATTGACCTCTATCGGGGGCGCGGGCGCAGATTCATTTACTGTTGCACTGATTGTAATAACCATATCGTTTTCTGAAGCTTCACCAGACCTTTTCCTGCCAGTATCCTTTGCAGCAGCAGCCTTATTTGCAGCTGCTTCCCCGGCAGGGGCAGTATCACTGCTTACAGACTTTCCTTTATCGGGTTCTGCAGCGCTGCTCCCGGAATCACTAACCAGCTCCAGCAGCGATGTGCTTTTTTTAAGCGCTTGTGGCCCCCATTGTTTGATAAGCGCGGCTGCTGTTGCCTCATCAATGCCGCACTTCTCTGTAAGCCAATCCCGCAAAGGGACACCTTGCACATCAGCAAGTTTTTGAAAAGAACTCATGTCGCTCAAATACGATTCAAACAGATCTTTTGCAGGTGCGCCCCCCGCAACGGACTGGCCTGTCGCACTGCCCTTTTTATTTTCCCATTGTTCAACAAGTGCATCTGCAAGTTCCTCGTCGAGGCCAACCTTTTTAATAAGTAATTCTTTTAATGCAAAGCCATTCCTGGCAGCTATTTTCTGAAAATCATCCATTTTGCAGAAGTATGATTCAAACTTTTCTTGTGAGTAGCTCATTGGCATGCAATCACTAATTATTTTTAAACAAAAATGTCCTGCGCAACTTCGCACCAGCAGCGATATGGCCAAAAGGCTTTGCCGACAATGTTTTTTGTCTGTCCGGTTTTTATTTGTGCAAAGCGAATCCCGCAATTCCGCTGCCGTGCAGACGGAATTTAAAATACCAACCGTGCAAGCTGAAGGATAAAGTTGGCATACAGGCCGGCCACAACATCATCAAGCACGATGCCCGCTCCGCCGCGCATATCACTGTTAATTTTATTTGCCGGCCACGGCTTGATGATATCAAGCAGCCGAAAAAGAAGGAACCCTGCAAGCATGTATATCCAGTTCGCCGGTAAGACGGCAAGGGTTATAAGCTGCCCGGCGATTTCATCGATGACGATCTGCGGCGGGTCATTTCTGCCAAGAAGCGTTTCAGCTTTACCCGCAAGCCATATGGCAATAAGGATTATGATGAATGTTACAGCACAATAAAGGGCAGGCGGCAGGGTTGCCAGCAAATAAAAAAGCAGCAGGCCCACGATGGAGCCAGCAGTGCCGGGCGCCAGAGGCGCATAGCCTGAGCAGCAGCCGCTGGCAAAAAAAAGCACGAGGCTGCGGACAGGTCGCCTCATTCACAAAGCCTTTGCAATGCTGATGGCGCTGCCATCGGCGATCTTTTTAAAACCTTTCGTATCGCCTGTTACTTTACCGAAAACATTAACCGCGCTTGCCGGCCTTATCTCGCCCGGACGGCTCACGGGCGTGGGGCCAAAAAAAATACAGAGCGCCGAGCCCGATGGCCAGTAGCCCATATCACCTATCTGAACAACTTCCCGGGCATCAGCCTCGAGTTCCGCCTGCACCGGAATTTTGAAATAAATTTCATCGCCCCAGGTATTAACGGAGGCATGCAGCGGCAGGCAATTCCAGATGGCCTCTGCAGTAGAAGTTGCATAAAGCATGCAGTCAAAATGCAGAGAGCCCGAAGTTATTGTGATTCTGCGTTCCATAATTTTCAATGCCCCTCACCCCTGTTTATAAAAATGCCGTCACGGCTAAACCTCATGCAGTCTGACCTTTATTACAATAATGCTGTTCAACCAGCTCGCACAGCACATGACCCGCAACCAGATGTACCTCCTGGATATGGGCGGTTTTGCCGGATAACACAGTCAGAGTGATGTCGGCCTGGGCTTCAATGGCGCTTCCCGGTTTCCCGCAAAAAGCCATACGGGTAAGCCCTGCGGCTTGTGCTGCGGAAAAAGCCTTGATGACATTGGCAGACCGGCCACTGGTGCTCAACCCCCAGAGTATGTCGCCAGGTTTGCCGAACGCTTCAACCTGGCGTGAAAAAATATCCTCGAAGGCAAGATCATTACCGATGCTGGTAATAGCTGATGTGTCGGTTGTGAGGGCAAGGGCGGGCAAAGCTTTCCGGAAGGTTGAAATCTTGTTTATAAATTCGGCGGCGAAGTGCTGCGCCTCGGCGGCGCTGCCGCCATTGCCGCAGATCAAAACCTTGCAGCCACGCTCAAAGCAGCCCACAAGGGCATCTGCCATGCGTACAATAATGCCGCTGCTTTCTGCTGCGCACTGGCCAATATCTTGTGCAGCCTCATCAAAGATAGTCTGTACCCTGTTTTTCATTGTACTCCCCAAACAGTTTATCGGCTATCTTATAAAGGTGCCACAGCGCTGTCAAGAGCAATAAAAAAGGCCGCTGGTGTGCGGCCTTTCAATATAAGTACATTCTGCGAAAGCTGGTGGCAGCTCTGTCAGGATTTGGAATCAAGAATATCCAACTCTTTGAGGCGTGTTATGGTTGCATCGGTAAGCCGTACCTTGCCGGCCGCTATTTCACGCAGCGACTGTACGACCTCGCGATTGTCGGGAGCGTTGACAAGCGGGGTTGCACCCTTGAAGAGCTGACGGGTGCGCTGGCTTGCCATATGCACCAGAATGAAGCGATTTTCAATGTTGCGCAGACAATCTTCAACAGTAATGCGTGCCATCAATGACCTCCGTATGGTTCCGTATAAAGAATTATATAAAGTATAGCATGGGTGATCTTTTGTCAACCTAATTCTGCAAAGAAGCATTTAAGCTATTGCACGGGCTGAAGATCACCTGCCGAGAATATATTTTTGCGTATAGGAAGCGCGGTCGGTCAGATCGAAATGCAGCAGGGCGCTGGCGGCATTTTTGCCTCCCACAGTCACTTTCGTGGCTATGAAGCACTGGCCGTCGGAAAAAGATTTCACCGCAGCCTCGACCAGCATCTGATCCCCCGGCTGAATAAAAAGCCTGAATTTTACCTTCTCAGCCCCGCAGAGCACCGGAAAGCTGCCGGTCAAGCCGCGCTCGGCAAGCTGGCGCAGAACAAGCTCGCGGGCAAGACTGTGCTGCGCCTCAAGGATGACAACGCCGGGCAGAATCGGCTTGCGAGGAAAGTGATCATTAAAATAATCCTCTGTGGCTGTAACATTTTTAATTGCTACTAGCCTTGCAGGCTGACTGTCATCTGTAATTCTATCAAACCAGGGCCGTTTATATACAGGAACTTCCTCGCGCATCAGGCTTGCGGGATGCTGTGCTGTTTGAGGAAGCGGACAGCCCGGAACATACAAATGCTTAAACTGCATCCGTGCCCGTTCCGGTGGGTCAAGCTCGCTCAGAGGATACAAATAACAGACGGCATGGTTAATTTCAATAACAGGCTTTCCCCGCAGCAGAATCTTTCCGTGGACGAGGGCGCCCTCCTCGCTCATGCTTTCCACGCTGCCCATAACTTCAAGCTGATCGCCAGGCTGAATATGGCCATTGCAGATATAGGAATCAACAACCGTAATCACGGGCTTTACCGTAAAATCTTTCGCCTCTACAATAATCCATGATAAAAGCTGGGCAACAGCTTCGGCGATAACAAAGGAAGAGACAACCGGCATGCCCGGGAAAATTTCTTCGAGGAAATCATCATTCCATGAGATATTTTTAATGCCCCGTGCGCTTTTCCCTTTTTCAAGCTCACAGATCCTGTCAATCATAAGAAATCGCATGGTGCGCCACCTCTCAGTTTAATTGATTAATTTTTCGTACCTTTCTTTGATTGCCCGGCGGTCCGCCTCAGGAATTTCATAGAGCGCATATGTCAGGCTGCCGACTTTCAATATCGGCTTCCCCTCCACGAGAGCAACTGAAGAAATCGTGGCCGCGAATTCATTTAAATTTTCTATGGTTACCTGCATTTCGATCTGGTCGCCGGGACAGGCCCTGCCGCTTGCTTCAACATCTTTTACCATAACCATAAGGGCAAGATACCGGTACTGGCTTGAAACCGTTATCGTCCAGCCCCCAAGCTGTGCTATGGATTCAACTATGAGCGGCAGAGGCATAACAGGAAACTTTTCATAGTGGTCAATTAAAAACTCCTCCTGGGAGGATACATTCTTTATGCCCCGGGATGATGTACCGGGAATAAAATCTATGACCTTATCAAAAAGATAAAACCGCATGGTTGATCCTGCCCTTTTTATTTATCTAGTGGGCATGACAATTCATTTTGGCATCTACACCCACGGCACTCAATATTGCGGAATTATGCAAAAAGCTTCCTCGCCCCGGCACGGGGGAGAGGATCGAGGTGAGGGGGATTTGTTTTTACAGATCTTTTTCACCCCTCATCCTGACCTTCTCCCCTCAAGGGGAGAAGGAACTCTTCATTCAACAGCATTGACCACCATTGTTTCTGCAAAAAGCAGAGGATGTCGAACTGATAAATTTAATTGTCATGAGCCACTAATGCCTTTTTTAAAAAACATTAGATCCGGGGGTTACCGTCATTCACCGGACACCTTAAACCGTGAGCCCCTTGTTATGCTTTAAATTTTTCCACCACCAGTGTTGCGTTCTGTCCTCCAAAAGCAAAGGAGTTTGAAAGCGCAACGTTAACCTGCTGCTCGCGGGCAGTATTGGGCACATAGTCAAGGTCGCACAGGGGATCCCGGGTTTCCAAATTAATTGTCGGGGGAACAATATTCTCCTGTACTGACATAGCTGTTATGACAAGCTCAACCGCAGATGAGCAGCATACAAGATGCCCGATCATTGACTTGCTGGAGCTGATGGGTATGGTATATGCCCTGTCAGCAAAAACTTTTTTAATAGAAAGGGTTTCGCTGCGGTCATTGAGCAAGGTGGCTGTCCCGTGAGCATTAATATAGTCAACGCGCGAAAGATCCGTGCGAGCATCTTTAAGAGCACGCTGCATTGAAATATCTCCTCCTGTGCCGTCAGGAGGGGTATCGGTGAGGCGATACGCATTGGATGAAGAGCCAAACCCGGAAAGCTCGGCATAAATATGGGCTCCCCGTTTTTTTGCATGGTTCAATTCTTCAAGAACCAGAATACCCGCGCCTTCGCCAATGACAAACCCGTCTCTATTCAGATCAAAGGGGCGGCTGGCCCGCTGCGGATTCTCATTCTGCGTAGAGAGTGTGCCCAGAAGATGGAAGCCTGCAACCGAGAACTCTGAAATCATGGAGCAGTGCCCGCCCGATAATACAATGTCGCAGTCATTATTCTCTATAAGGCGCTTTGCCCTCCCAAGGGCATGCCCGCTTGAGGAGCAGGAGGTATGTGATACTGCCACAGGGCCGCGAATATTATATTTGAGGGATACAAGCATGGCCCCCGTGGATGTCTTTTTTCTTAGCGCCCAAATTTTTGCCTCCGGAGAAGAAACCTTAAGAAGCTCGCAATGGGCATTGCCACCTTCAGCAAATGCGCGGGACACATACTGAGGATTATATATTTCATTCATCGTGCTGAGGAGCTGGCATTCTTCATCCCCGCCAAGGGATATACCGATCCTGGCAGCATCCTCACTGCTCAGGGCAAGGCCTGAATCATCCAGAGCCATTTTTGATGTTTCAAGGCATAAAAGGGCGCTGCGTCCTGCAACCAGCCGAAAGTCCTCGGGCAGCTGTGAAAGATCAGGGGAGAAGTTTTTTACTTCACCTGCTATTTTCACCGGAAAGGTTGAGGCATTAAAAATAGTTACATAGCCAACCCCTGAGCGGCCATTCACAATACCATCCCAGGTGGTTTTCAAAGTGTTTCCGAGCGGCGTAATTGCTCCCATTCCGGTAATGACAACTCTTCTGTCCATAATAATCCTGTTTTTTTATTCTCTGGCGCCCAAATTTTCTGTAATACTGTGGGCTCTTATCAATGTGCAATTTAGAGCATTTTTCAAAATAGTATAGCCATATACGCACAGGTGAGCTTTTGGTGAAGGCAGCCCGTGCGGTTCGAGCGATTATCATTCCATCATTGCCGGTTTCTCTTGCGAGAATATAGCACGGGCAAACGAATCAAAAGCTCACCTGTGCGCCTGGTTACAATAAAAAAAATGCTCTAAAGCAAAAAAATCACCTGTCTTTGCGCACAATAATTGAAGCATTCTGCCCCCCCAGCCCAAAAGAGTTGGAAAGAGCTGTGCGTATTTTGACATCCCGGGCTTTATTTGGCACATAATCAAGATCACAGGCAGGGTCAGGATTTTCATAATTAATCGTCGGAGGAATAAAGCCGTGCTCCATACCCAGAACTGAGGCAATAAGTTCAAGAGCGCCGCCTGCCGCCATAAGATGCCCTATCATTGACTTTGTGCTTGAAACCGGAATGCTGTAAGCATTTTTTCCGAAAACTTCTTTAATGGCTGCTGTTTCTATACGGTCATTTTTGGGCGTTGCAGTACCATGGGCATTGATATACTCGATAGCTTCAGGCTGCATGCCTGCATCGCGCAAGGCATTTTCCATGGAAATGACTGCGCCTTTTCCTTCAGGGTGGGGGTCTGTTACTTTATGAGCATCAACCGATGACCCATATCCCGCAACGGTTGCATAAATTTTTGCACCCCTTTTGACAGCATGCTCCTTTTCTTCAAGCACCAAAACCCCGGAGCCTTCACCAAGGGCAAAGCCATCGCGCTTTTTATCAAACGGCTTCATTGCCTTTGCCGGATCGTCATTAGCGGTGCTCATAAGGCCAAGGAGGCAAAATGCATAAACTCCAAACTCAGAGATCATGGAATCATATCCGCCGCTTAAAACAATATCGGCCTCGCCCCGCTGAATAATTTTATAGCCATAGCCGATTGCCTGCGTTGCAGCAGCACAGGCTGAAACTATGGTATAGCAGAGACCCGATATTGCATACTCCCGGGCAATGGCATGGGCTCCGCCATTAACCCGGTTAAAGACAGGATAAAATCTGTTTTCAGAATCCGGCCCCGCTTTCTGAGTAAATTTAGAAGCGTCGGGGTTCGGGTCATCAAACATTTTACTATAAATGCCTGCCGCCATAACCTTCCCGAAATCAGGAATTGCAGGATGCACTCCGGACCCCATAATGACCGCTGACCTCTCACGCGAAAGCTCTTCTCGCGACAAGCAGGCATCATCTACTGCCAGACGTGCGGCAGCGCCCGCAAGAAGGATTCTGCGCTCTCCGGTGCGCTGTACCAGCTCCGTCCCGAACAGAAGTCTCTCAGGCTCAAATCCTTTAACCTCTCCGGCAAACCGGGTTGGATAATGGGATGCATCACACAACGTAATAAAATCTATCCCTGATTTTCCTGCATACAGGCCATCACTGAACTGTTTTTTCCCAATGCCTATGGGGGAAACAACCCCTATCCCGGTAATAACAACTTCTTTTTTTTCCAATCCATCCATTACAGCAACCCGCCTTTACTATATCCATAGGACCCGAGGGGGGTATTACCGGTAATAAAATTAAAATGCGCCTTTGCCGTGAGGGGATCTTCAATATCTTCCACATTCACATATGACAGCTTTATCTGCCTGATCTCGGTTTTAAGCTTATCCTTCACGGAAATACTGGCATTGCACACGGCCTGCTTATCGTCATAGGAGGCAAGGTCAAGATCCAGGCACATCTGATCCCCCGGGACAATAAACTCCTTGAACTTAATGGACTTTATTGAAACAAGGTTCAGCTTCCTGGTAAAGTCCGTTGTTACGAACATAAGCCATGATGCAAGCTGAAGTATCGCCTCCAGCTGCAGCATGCCCGGCATAACCGGAAACCCCGGAAAATGATCCTGCAAAAAATTCTCACTCATGGTGACATTTTTTATGCCCGTGATCCTTTTCCCTTTTTCATAAGAAATAATTTTATCAACGAGAAGACAGCGCATAAAACTCTGATTCTTTTTTGGGGGTGCATATAAAAATTACTGCTTTCGGACAAAGCAGAAGCATGCTCTCTTAATCATGGAATTCCGATTTAGCCGTACTTTAATCAGCATTCCTCAGTGGAAAAGCGCCGTGCTTTGATTATATGGCAACGACGGTTGCCAGCGCATATGCTTTACAGTGAGATAGGGAAACAGAAAAAGATGTAATTTTTTTTTCATCCATTGCTTGTATAAGTGTTCCATGGGCTGCAATTGCCGGCTCCCCTGAAGACAGCGTTTTCACTTCTATGTCAGTCCACTGTATGCCCTGCAGCCACCCTTTTCCGATAGCCTTCATAACGCTTTCTTTGGCAGCAAAGCGGGCGGCATAGTGTTCAAAGGTGCGCCGCTTGCTCTCGCAGTAGCCGATCTCCTGCGGGGTAAACACCGCAGACCTGAACTCCGGATGCCGTGCCATGAGTTCACGGATGCGCCCTACCTCGGTAATGTCTGTTCCTACGCGCATGGCTATGATGGCCGTACCGCCGCCCTTACTTGGCGGCCAGCTGCACCTTGACCATTTTCACGAAAGTCTGCACAGTAAAAAGCAAGGGGATGTCGTCAAGGCGGAACCCTGCTTTAATCTTCTCGGGCTTCACCTCTGACATATACTCGCGCAGCAGCTTAGCGCCCAGCTCGGTGACGGCGCCGTCCACCAGCACATCTTCTTCCTTGACGCCTTCAGCGGCTAGAATGCCCAACTGCACGGCGCCGCGGGGAATTTTGATGCCGAAGGTCTTTTCAAGGCGAAAAACAATGTCAAGCAGGTCAAGGGACTCAGCCCCCAGATCGTCAAACAGAGCCGAGTCGGCCGTAACCTCTTCCTCATCAACGCCCAAAGCGTCAACGATTGCCTCTTTCACCTTCTCAAAAATTTCCTTTTCTTCCATCTCAAAGCTCCTTTCAGGGGTTCACTGCTTTTATGTATATCTATAAACTGCGACACCGCTTTAGCTGCGGCGTATCAACCTCTAACCTCTAAAGCCGCCATCGACGTTGAATACCTGGCCGGTAATGTAGGCGGCATCATCAGATGCAAGAAAGACCACAAGCTTTGCCACCTCATCGGCAGTGCCCAGCCGTTTAAGGGGAATGTGCTCCATGACAAGCTCTTTTGCCCGCCGCATAACCTCCTGGCTCATTTCTGTTTCAATAACACCCGGAGCGATAGCATTTACCGTAATTTTTTTTAGGGCCAGCTCAACGGCTGCTGCGCGGGTGAAGGCATTCACTGCTCCCTTTGATGCAGCATAGTTAGACTGTCCCCTGCCGCCCCGTTCGCCGGCAATCGATGAAATATTAATAATTCTGCCGCTTTTCTGAAACATCATCTGCTGGGCAACCGCTTTTGTACAGTGAAAGGTCCCGTAAAGATTTGTTTCCAGAACATCCTTCCACTCATCCTCTGTCATCTGAAGGATAAGCTGGTCCCTGTTGACCCCGGCATTATTGACCAGAATATCGATGCGGTCGAACTTTTCAATAATGTCCTGAGCCATTTTTTCCATGTCTGAAAATTTTTTCACATCGCCCTGACAGGCAAGGGCTGTGCCGCCCTTTTCCTGAATCTCCAACACAACGGCTTCAGCCTTTTGCCTGCTTGCAGCATAATTACACACAACTGTTGCCCCTTCTGCAGCAAGGTTCAGCGCTATTGACCTGCCGATGCCCCGTGAGGCGCCGGTTACTATGGCGATCTTATTTTTCAGCTTCATGGCATGCTCACTTGTATTTAAACTGCTTTATGAATAGCCTTTTTTGTTGCTTCAAAATTCTCAGTTGAAATGGGCTTCTGAAAAGTGCGGAAATCATCAAAAACAAAGCCGTGCCCTTCGCTGAGCCTGCCGATCTCCTGGACCTTATCAAGATCAAGCTCCCGGCCTATGGAAAATCGCTCCCATCGCTTTTCAAGAGTAAGCGTCATGGTTTCGCCAAGGCAGGAAGGAATGTCGTTTGGCCCAAGGCCTGAATACCGATAGCGCTTTTTTGTTGAGCGGGGAAGCGATATCAATCCCGCATCAACAATAAGAACATCCTTTCTGGCGTCCCGGCGGTATATAACATCCTTGGGCTGGGCAATATCAAAAACAACCGAGCCCGGCAGCAGCATATCCTGATCAATGATCTGTCCTGATGAGGTGGCCGTTAATATGATCCGGCCCTTTTGTATGGCGCTTTCAACATCCTGGGTAACTTCAATCTCTCCGCTGCCGGCACTGAGGCTTTCAAGAAATTTCTTTAAAAAGGCCGTCTTCTGCCGGCTGACCAGAACAAGCTTGTGGCCTTTCTGGTACAAAATCTTTGTGAGAGCAAGGCCGATACTGCCGGGAAATCCGATGATAACTATTTTATGTTTAAGAGGATCAACCGCAAGGCGCTGCATAATCTTTTCAAATTGAATAACTGAGGCATAGACGGTAAGGGAGTTTCCCGTCGTTACTGCCGATGTGCAGTTATCCGCCACTTCCACGCCCCGGGCGCCAACCACCGCACAGATAGCTCCAAGTCCGATCATTTCAGCGCCCCATGCTTCAGCCATCTTTGAGGCCTTTACCACGAGCTCTGTAGAGTAGGTCTGGTGCTCAAGAAACTGGTCCGGCGTCAGAAAAATGCAAAAAGCCTTACCCTGGCAGACAACCCCTTTATCTGAGATAACTTTATCAAAGGTAAATATGTCCTTGATAAATCCCTTATTAAGGCAATACTGCTTTAGGGCTTTTTCCGGCAGCAGAGCAGCCGGGTTCTGCTTGTAGAAACCAAGGGCAAGCCGAAGCTCCTTTGTGCTTCTGCAGTGAACAATAAAGCCAAACTTATGTATCGTATCTGCTGCCATAGCATTTAAAAACCATAGTGCGTGTCATGAATCAAATCAGGAGCCATTACTCGAATTTTTTGAATATTAAAGCTGTACTCTGTCCGCCAAGCCCCTGGTTAATAGTAAGAGCAACATCAATTTTTTGCTCGCGCGGCCCAGGGGCAACAATATCCAGAGGGCAGTCAGCATCAGGGCTATCATAATTTATGGTTGGAGGGATAATACTGTTGTTCATCGCCATTACGGCATATACGGATTCAGCGCCCCCTGAGCCTGAGCCCATATGGCCGGTCATTGATTTTGTAGCACTCACCGGTAGAGAAGAAATTTTTTCTCTAAAAATCGATTTCAAAGCATTGGCTTCCGCTCTGTCGCCGTCCTTTGTTGCAATGCCGTCCGAACATACCCAGTCGATGTGTTCAGCCCCCATCTGTGCATCCTGCAATGCCCTGGCGGTGGCATTAATAATGCCGCTGCCTTCAGGCTCCGGCTTATAAAGATGGTAAGCGCTTGATGCATTTCCGTATCCGGCAATTTCTGCATATATTCGCGCCCCCCGCTTTTCAGCATGCTCAAGATCTTCCACAATGAAAAAGCCCGCTCCTTCGCCTGCCACCATACCATCCCTGAGCTTATCAAACGGCCGGCAGGCCTTCCCGGGATCCTCATTTTTTGAAAGCAGATTAAATGAGTCGAGGCTGAAAATCGTGTTCGGGGTAATGAGGGAATCATAGCCTCCGGCGATAATTACATCTGCCAGCCCCCGCCGTATTGCCCGAAAAGCATCCCCGATGGCCTGAGACCCGCCGGTAAACGAGGTAACGATATTATCATTTTCGCCCTGAATATTATAAAGAAGAGAGATATAATAAAACGCATTATTAGGAAGGGCCTTGAGCAGAAACAGCGGATAGGCAGAGGGCACGCCTACCTGGCCGAATTTGGCGGAATCAAAGTCCTGCGTCTCCTCATTCCATGATTTGAGGATAGGATCATTCAGGTCTTCAAAGCCGGGCCCGTCATCATACCCGCCTCCTCCAGAGCCGATAATTGCGCCAAACCGCTCGGGAGAAACTTTGCCGACCTCAAGTCCTGAATCTTCAAAAGCAAGCTTGGCTGCAGCAAGAGCAAGGTGCACATTTCTAAAGGTAAGCCTTATGATTTTACGTTCCGTGATAAACTTCTTGGGGTCGAAATTTTTAACCTCCGCGCCGATATGAACGGGCAGATGCTCAGGATTCAACCGGGAAAACCGCTCAATACCTGACGTGCCCCGGATAAGACTTTGCCAGTTTTCCTCCCTGCCTATACCAATGGGGGAGACAACACCCATTCCTGTAATAACTGCTCTTTTTCCCATAGCCTATACTTTTTTATTACTGGTTATAGTGTTTAAATACCAGGGATGTATGTTCCCCTGAAAAACCGAAGGTGTTTGAGATAGCATACTTTATTTGTTTCTTCAAAGCATTTTTGACCACGGCAATGTCGCACTGAGGATCCTGATCCAAACAGTTTATCGTAGGAGGAATGATGCCATGCTTTATTGATAAAACCGTTGAGAGAGCCTGAAAAGCGCCGTTTGCAGCAAGCATATGTCCGGTTAACGGCTTACTGGTGCTGACAGGAACTTCTCTTCCAAACATATGATGAAGCGCCTGAGCTTCCAGCCTATCGCTTTGAACTGTGCCCTTGCCGTCTGCATTGATGTAATCTATAGAAGCAGGATCAAGTGATGCATCGCTCAGCGCCCTGCTCATACATTCTTGCATTGCCTGACAGTCGGTAGAGCTGTTGCCATTATCACAAGCATCAGAAAGCCCATTAAAAAAAGAGCCGTATCCTGCTATTTCAGCATAAATGGGGGCGCCACGCTTGAGAGCATGAGACATTTCCTCAATGATAAGCACGGCAGCGCCTTCCCCCGGAACACAGCCATCACGCAGGCGGTCAAAAGGTCGTACTGCTTCCTGCTTTTTTGAAAGCATATCCATTGATGACAAAGAGAGAATATCAATGGTGTTCAGCGCATATCCACCGCCGGCAACATAGATATCGCCCATTCCCTGAAGTATTGACCTATACGCCTCGCCGATTGCCTGGCTTCCTGCTGCATCAATAGAGCTGAAAGCCAGATTGGGCCCCTGAAAGTTATGATGTATTGCTATATGACAGAGGCTCATGTTTGCAAGCACGGACAAGGGCCAGAGAGGGTGCACGGCAAGGCCAGGGTCATTTATTTTTATGGGAGCACCCGCCGTCATGTTGTCGCCGGACATATAATTTCTTAAATCTTTATTAATAGCCTCATACAAGGCAAGAAAGCCCTCTTCGGCTGCATACTGGATACCGTTAACGCCAAAGGATAAGCCGATCTCTCGATCCGCATACTCGTTCCGGGAAATGTTTGCATCTTCAACAGCAAAATTGCTTGCGGCAATTGCATACTGAATGGTGGTATTCATTACTTTGAGGGATTTAGGCTGTATTCCATGATCTGCAGGCTTAAAATGCTTAATTCCACCGGCAGTCTTTACAGGGAAGGATGGGCTGGGGAGCAGCGCTAGGGGACTAATGCCGCTTATGCCTTCAGTAAGGTTTTTCCAGTTTTCCTTGACGGTATTTCCAAGGGAAGAAATAACCCCGAGCCCGGTAACAACAACCCTGCGGTTCATTGGAATTTCTTAACAAGTACCGATGCGTTCTGGCCGCCGAAGGCAAATGAATTAGAAAGAATGGTATTCACTTTCTTCAGACGAAACTCATTGGGCACATAGTCAAGATCGCATACAGGATCAGGGTTTTCATAGTTGATGGTAGGCGGAATCACCTGGCTGTTGATCGTCTGTACGCTCATGGCAAGCTCTATTGCTGCCGCGCTTGCCACCAGATGCCCCAGCATCGACTTGTTCGAGCTAACGGGGATGCTATACGCCCGCTCTCCGAACACGTTCTTGATGGCCGCTGTCTCAGACTTGTCGTTAAGATAGGTCGACGTGCCATGGGCATTTATATAGTCGACTTCGTCAGGCGAGCAGTTCCCGTCTGCAAGAGCCGCTTTGAGGCACAGGTCGGCTCCCCGGCCGTCTTCAGGGGGTGCGGTGATGCTGCCGGCATTTGAAGATGACCCGTAGCCTGCAAGCTCTGCCAGAATGGTTGCGCCGCGCTTGCGCGCATGCTCAAGGTCTTCAAGAATCAGCACGGCCGATCCTTCTCCCAGCACGAAGCCATCCCGTTTGAGATCAAAGGGACGGGAGGCTTTTTCGGGATTATCGTTGTTTTTGGACAAAGCCCGCAGCCGGTAAAAGCCGGCAACGGAGAATTCGCCGATCATGGAGTCGCAGCCGCCGGTGATAACAACATTAGCGTCTCCGTCCTGAATCATGCGAAGAGCCCGGCCCATGGCCTGTGCTGAAGATACGCATGCGCCGGAGGAGGTGCTCACGGGGCCCTGAATATTGAACAGAATCGACAGAATGTTGGCCGCTGTAGCTGCGCTGCGGCGCACGGGCCAGATCTGGCCCAACTGTTTTGAGGCCGCAAGATGAGCAAAAGGCCGGTGCAGACTGGTTTCGTCCTGCTGCCGCTCAAGATGCTCCTTTATAGTGCGTGCGTCAAAAAGGTCGCCAAACATATTCAGGCCCATGGCCTCTTCGTTTGACCCCAGAGCGATACCAACTGATGCCGTGTTCATAAGATCAAGATCAAGGCCGGCATTGCGAAGCGCTTCACGTGTTGCCTGAATGCAGAAGCTTGTGCTTCTGCCAATAAAAGGCCTGAGGTCTTCAGGCACTACAGCGTTAAAATCAAAATTCTTGACCTCTGCGCCGATTTTAACCGGGAATGTTGATGCGTCAAAAATTGTTATGGGAGCTATGCCCGAGGTGCCTTTGATCAGATTTGACCAGGTGGCATCCAGGGTATTGCCGATAGGCGTCACTGAGCCGATTCCGGTTATAACAACGCGTTTGCGCTCTGTCTTCTTTTTGTCCCAGTTCCTGTCGTTATAATATGCAGCGGTCATTTTTTACTCCTTTCAGCGTTTGCTTGCTGAATAGTTATTGCAATGGCCGTGCCACTAAAAATCAAATAAAAATTGCAGAAAAACTATGCAATAAAAGTCTGAAATTCAGGTAGTTATAAATTAGTTTCTTTTCAAGGCGTTTTTTTTGCAAGGTGTTAAAATTTGCGTTGGTTCAAAACAACCACTTTACAGCCCTTACTATGCTTCAATTGGTTCCAGACAGCCAATTGTAAAATCCATATATGCAGGCTACCTATTGTTGTGAAATGTTATATGTTGCCTTGCCAGCAAGCACTGGTGGTATAGCATGCCGAAAAAAAACCAAAAGATATCGCAGCATTCATTCGCGCCCGACTTCTGACTGTAGCCCAAAAAAGCGGACGCACGTATGATGCCGTGTTGCTTTCATACATGCAGAAGCGTTATTAACAGGCAGACAAAGACAGACAATTGGACGAGGGGGGGGGCAGGGTGAAAGTGCCGTTTGTCGGCATGGAAGCCGTTGTTAAAATTGAACAAAGCAGAAGCAGTGAATAATTATAGCCTTTGACGGCAGGCTGACCAAAATATGCCGTGCAATGCCCGCGAGTAAGCGGAATTAAGTGTGACAAATTAAAAAATCAATCTTATCTACCTGTATGCCACCCCCTTGCAGCAGTGAGCATCACTTTGTAAGCTGTGTAATTTTTATTGGCTGATCTCGATTGATGCTGAAGGTCCGGCCTGCAAACTAGTCCTCCGGGGTCTCCTGATTGTCAATAATTTTTTTAATTTTATCAAAGTTTTTGAGAATTTCATTGCAGCTAGTGTCTGTGTTTTTTTGCTTATCAAATTTATCCTGATTATCCACAATTTTCCTTATCTCTTCAAATCCATGCATAAGCTCGTCATAGCTTTTGATTGTGCGACGGTCAGCATCCTGCTGTGCAGGGTCCTGAGCATGCGGCGGCTCAGACGTACCTGCTGTTTTTTCATTCAGTTGATCCTCAGACATCCGGTAACCTCCATGATTCAGCATTTTCTTCAATTATAATTGTAATTTTAGGACAATACAACCCTGAACAGGGGGTTTTTATGTTTTTCGGCTGCCGGTTGTTGCCATACCTTCCGTCAGCTTGACAAAACCGATATATTTTGGAATAGCTTTTGTAGGGATATGTGAAATACTCCGCTGAATAGCAATGCTTTATTTGACAGCGTTCAACCCATGAAATTAATAATGAATCCTACCCTGCAGTTTCTCAAGGTTTTGACAGTCGTCTTTTTTTTGGGGGCGCTCGCAAATATATATTTTATATGTAAGCCTTCAAAATATAACACGCCTGATTTTAATCCTGCCTCAGGATGGGACTGGTGCGTGTTTGCTTTTAATTTTGTTTTTATAGTTTATTTTTTGTTGATACTGAAAAATCTGCCAAACATCTATGCGAGAACCTTTTGGCTTGCCTTGCTGGCCATTTTTACTTCGGGATTTGCGGAAAAATATTTCATCCGATTTTCAAGTAATGCCAGCCAACTGTTTTCTGCCTTAGGCTGCTGTAGCATATGTGTAATTTCAATTCTGTTCCTGTATCTACACCGAAAATACGGGTTTAATCTGTTTGCCGGCCTCAGCTTTCGCTTAATTAAAACGATACAACCGAAGCTACCGTAATCGGGTTTTAATTCGAACAGCCGGCAGAGCAGTCTTATGCAGACAATAGATGGGTTCATGCACGCTGCCAGGGGGCTGAAAATGCCAGGGCACCCATCCTCCTATGCATTGAGAGGGAATCTCACCCCGTCAAAGCTTATCCTACTGCAGCCGCAACAACCAAAACTGATTGATCGAAACTCCCGCCACAGCCGATTTTATAGCAGGCTCGCAGTGCTCCCCCCCTGTTTTTGAAGCACAAGGCCCCATTTAAACAAAAAATAAGGCTGCGGCTCCGCTTTCCCCCAACCGCACAGGCTTTGTCAGCTTGTTTTTTGATTCCCGGCCTACATCAAGCATAACAACCCTTTATAAAAAAAATTAAAAATATTTTCACAAAATACTATAGCCGGACAAAAAAAATCCGATAATATAAGTATGAAGCCTATATCGATGCACATGCGCATGCTCATAGTAGTTGCCTGCGATGCGGGAGAAGGTACCCGTGAAGAGATTGCAGAGCGCTACGGCGTTTCGCTGGGAATGGTAAAAAAATTACTGGCCCAGCGCAAGAAACTTGGCATGCTTGAACCGCAGAACCACCGTTGCGGGAGGAAAAAAATTTTGGATGAACAGGATATGGCGTGGCTGCGTAAAACCGTTGAGCAGCGCCAGGATTTGACATTGGAAAAACTTTGCAGGGCTTACAAAAAGCCCTGCAGCGTTATGACCATAAGCCGCGGGCTTCAAAAACTCAGAGCCTCTCATGAAGAATATTAATCGGCAATGGTGCCGTAAAGGTTGCAGCAATGCGAATAACAGTCGCAGTCTTCCTGGTTCGGTATTTTTTATGCGGTACTGCTTTTAATAAACAACAACGGAGTCAGTAAATATGAACGCCCCGATTATGCAAACAGAATACAAATCTTCCCAATCTTTTTTAGCCAGCGTATTTGACAAGGTCGATACGGGTATACTGCTTTCCGATTTGAAGGGCCATGTGCTTGATGCCAATCCATACTTTTTAAATACACTGGGATTTGAACGAGATGAAATCGTGGGGAAAATGCCCGTTCGTTTCACGCCGTCTCACGGTATCTACACCTCGCGATTAGGTGAAGTGTTTGAACTGGGCGATGATTATTTTGAAGAAACTCACAATATTCTTTCCACATTAAACAAAACCGGTGAGATAAAAGACTGGACAACTTTTTACGTCGACAAGGAGGGCAAGCTCGTACCCGTTCAGCAGAATGTGTGCCTTTTGAAAGATTCCATGGGCAACAGTGTCGCCTCGCTATGTCTTGTTAAGGATATTACAGATAAACAAAACCTGGAGACAGAGCTCGAAAAAGCTAAGATTCTGGCTGAGACTACCAAAGACCTTAAGGAATTTTTTCTTTCGAAAATTTCGAGCGAATTAAGGATACCGATGAATGGCATTTGCGGTTTTACGGATTTACTGATTGATAATGAGCAGATTACTGAAGAATATAAAGAGCAATTGCATGTAATCAAAAAAAGCAGTGAAGATCTGCTCAGCATGATAAATAACATACTTGATTACGCGAAAATCGAGAATGGCAAAATCGAGATTGCTGACATAGGCTTTGATATCGAGCTTCTCTTTTACAGTATTATTATTGATACAAAAGACAAGCTTGAAGGCAAAAACATTGAATTTCAGCATGAAATTACCAATCAGGTTCCCTTCCTGCTTAAAGGCGACCCCAGCAGAATCAGACAGATTGTGCTGAAGCTGCTTAATAATGCAATAAAGCACACCAGATCCGGCAGTATAAAAGTTACACTTGATGTTGAGCCCGCACACGAGCATGAAAGCGATATTACCGTACGGTTTCATGTGCAGGACACAGGCGTTGGAATGGCCAAGGGCACCCTGGAATCAATCTTTACCCTGTTTTACAAGGGCGACGGTGCATTAACAAGAAAGTCCAAAGGCCTCGGAATAGGGCTGCATGTATGCCGCAGCATTGCCCGCCTGATGCGGGGTGATTTACAAGCAACAAGCAAGCTCGGCAAAGGAAGCTCTTTCGATTTTACCGTAAAGCTGCTTAGAGCTGAAAAAATACAGACCGCTAAGTCCGCTGTCACTGTTAATCTGCAGGATAAGACAGTTTTTATTCTTGATTTCGAAAAAATACATCTGGATATTTTATCAAAGCTCTGCAAACAGGCACAGATGAATGTCATTACCTGCGGAAGCATCCAGGACGTTTCTCCTCAATTTCAAGATTTAATTATAAATAAAACACGGGTAGATCTGTTTGTGATAGATGTTTCCACTTCATTTGAGGATATTTCAGAAATTGTTGAGCTGATACGTGAAAATTTTGGCCTCTATGTTCCTCTTTTGGCATTTGCGTCTCCCAATAGAGGCTCTGCAAAAGCATGCCAGAATATGGGCTTTAACGGCTGTTTGTCAAAGCCCTGTTCAAAACTTTCTTTCTACGAGATTATAAAACATCTGTTTACGGAGGATTTTGATTCCGGCAGCAGCCGTGAAATCCTGACACGATATTCTCTGTCGGAAAAGATAAAACATAATTTAAACATACTTGTGGTTGATGATAACCGCATCAACCAGCTGGTTGCCATGAAAATTCTGGTGCAATCAGGCTATGCAGTAGACTGTTCCAGTAATGGCATGGAAGCTGCGAATAAAGTATTAGCCAATCCCCAAAAGTATGATGTCATACTTATGGATATTCAAATGCCTATTATGAACGGGGTTGATGCCACTATTATGCTTCGGCAAAACAATATTACAACTCCCATCATTGCCTATACCGCTCATGCGCTGGAGGAGGATTTTCAAAGATATAAAAAAGCCGGCATGGATGACTGCATACCAAAACCTGTCAACAGAGAAATAATTCTTGAAAAATTTTACAAGCTTTGTTTCAGGCCTGAATCCAGAATGACCTTGTAGCGGCAGAAAGCCTGGTGTGTGCGGAAGCAAGCCGCGCACCCCTCATCCCCAAACGATTTTCTTATCAATCCCCTGCGCTCCTTACTCTAAAAGAGGTTAGTATGAGCTTTCGGCAGCTGTTAAAAAAGTACGACACGATCACCGGCATGGTTCGTGACGCGCAAAAAATAGCGCGAAGGCTGCCTCTTTTTATCTCACGACTGAGTTCGGGCCCGGGAATCATGCAAAGATACCTGACATCCCATGAAATAAAAAAACTGCAGATCGGCTCCGGGCCCAATTACCACGAAGGCTGGCTGTGTACAGATATAGTTCCTGTGCCACCCCATACCGTGTATCTTGATGCGACCAGGCGCTTTCCTTTTGATGATGCCACCTTTAATTTCATTTACAGTGAGCATATGATTGAGCATATATCCTGGAATGATGGGCTCAGCATGCTGCGTGAGTGCAGGCGGGTAATGAGGCCGGGCGGTTGTATCAGAGTCGCTACTCCGGACCTTGAAGTTCTCATTGGCCTTCATTCCGGCAAAGACGCCCCGATCAGTGAAAGATATATCAAGTGGATTACGGATCAGCAGTTAGACGGAATACATGCCTACAAGGCTTCTTTTATCATCAACAATGCCTTTTACAGCTGGGGCCATAAGTTTCTGTATGACAGCGAGCTTTTAACCATGGCCATGCAGGAAGCCGGATTTATAAACATTCGGCGATGCTCTCCCGGCCAATCAGAGCATGAGCCTCTCAGTTGCCTGGAGCCGTATCGGCACGATTCCGGTAATACTGCCAGCGAAATGTCAGCTTTTGAAACAATGATTTTCGAGGGAATCCGGCCTCAGTAAGCCTTCTGAAGATATAAACGAGGGTTGGGGGTATGCAGGCGTGCGAACCCTTCGGCTCTTTTTTTCTTTCGGGCTGAAGGTGCTTTTCTATCAGCTTACCGGCAGCTGAAAACTATAAACCGTTATCCATCAGTATGGATTCCGACCTTATTTTACCGATATCGCTATAGTTTGAACCTGAATCCTATCAGATACAATTTGAGTCAAACACTGCGATCATATCCCAGCCTACAGTGATTGTCTTTGAACATCCCATGCTTTGAAAGAAGCTCTGTAGCTTTTCTTTATTATAATCCCATTCTAAAGTGTGGGAAGAATCATTTATACCGTCATAATCACCTAAGATATTTGTGAAGAGCCGGACTATGGGAAAAAGTATTTTGGGCGGTTTAAATGATCGAGCCGGCTCGGAAATGATCAGCTTTTTGGTTCTCTTTAATGCTTCTTCCACCAGCTTTGGGTGGTTGGGGATGATATGATGAAGGACGTCGCAGATGAGGATGACGTCATTGTCCGGATAGCTGTCAAAGTCGAATATATTCTTATTGAACACCTTAACAGCATCGGCCCTCTTTCGTGCCATTGCTAAAAAATTTTCATTTAAATCCCAACCTTCATATTTAGACCCCCGATGAAGGAACGGATACACCATTGCTGTTCCGCAGCCGAGCTCGAAAACTTTTTTATTTTCTCCGATCTCCTGCGCGATAACCTCAAATCTTTTTTTAAGGGATCTGCCATGAACAATTCTGACTAGGAGATCATACAGCTGCGGGTATCGATACATGATTGACATAATAAGTAACCCGTTCCTTCTATTGTTTTTTTAAGGGTAGTATGATTTTAGGGAAAATGCTCCAACTCACCAAATTATATTATGCGATTTTTATATTCTATAACCGTTTTTTTTAAAAATACCAGATATTATTTTTTTAATCCCGTGTTTTTTTTTATTAAATAAGTAGTGATAAAACTCGGCAACTATCCTGCTGTTTTAATTGCTTAAAAGCAGTTTCTTTGCAGCAGTTGACATAACGCCGCCGGGACGGTTATAATCGACGCAAAAATCATGCTGTGGACGAGATATACGATGGATGAACTAACGGTTAAAACATACAGGCAGACTGATATGGTAAATATTACCTCTCAGCTTCAGGCCATTGTGCGCACAACCGGCATCGAGCGGGGCATCTGTACGGTTTTTGTACCGCATACCACGGCTGGTGTTACCATAAACGAAAATGCCGATCCTGACGTGATCCGCGATATGATCATGGAAATGAATAAAATCATACCGTTTTCAGACGGCTACGCTCACAGCGAAGGCAACTCGGCGGCACATATCAAATCATCCCTTTTCGGCTGTTCTCTCAGCGTCATTGTTGAAGGCGGCTGCCTGCAGCTGGGGAACTGGCAATCCGTTTTTTTCTGCGAATTCGACGGCCCGCGCACCAGAAAAGTCTGGGTGCAGATGCTGAGCGCAGAAAAATAAGAACGCCCTCCTGTTTTCTTATAATGAATTACTTTAGACGCTAACCATCATGGCCAAACGAAAGCAAACCACTCCTCAAAGGCCTGAAAAATCCGTAATCCCTTTGTCTGCGCCTGTTGGGGCCGCTGCGTCGGGCTACCGAAGCATGAGGTATGCCGGACTGCTGGCTGCACTGCTGGGCTTCTGCCTGTACGCCAATACTCTGGGAAACGATTTTTGTCTTGATGATCACTCGGCTATCAAGGAAAACTATATTGTAAAAGGGGGAATAAAGAATATCGGCTTAATTTTTACGACTGAATACCGCTATGGCTTTGAGGTGCGCCACAACCCCGGTCCTTTATATCGCCCGCTGACGCTTACGATTTTTGCCACCCTGTGGCAGCTTGGGTTGGGAACACCATGGGCGTTTCATTTATTCAACGCTTTTGTGTACGCGTTGACGGGGTGGCTCCTGTGGGTGACGTGGCGGCGTATTTTGCGACAATACCCGCCGCTGCTGCCGGCTCTCGGGGTGCTTCTGTTTATGGCTCATCCTGTGCATACGGAGGTGGTAGCCAATATAAAGAGTCTTGATGAAATACTGGCGCTGCTGTTTTGCACAGCAGCGCTGTACGGGCTGTGGCGTTTTTTGGATGAACAAAAGCCGCTCTGGCTGGCAGGTTCGGTAACGGCATTCGGGCTGGCGCTTTTTTCAAAAGAAGGCTGCATTGTTTTTCTTGGAATTTTTCCGGTGGTGCTTTGGTTTTTTTCAGACAGGAAACCCTGGAAAATTGTAAAAATATCGGCATGGTTTTTGGTGCCGGCGGCTTTGTTTATGTCAGCCCGCTCCATTGTTCTTACCTCTCAGAACGTGCCGTTGGAAGTGAGCCATTTGACCAATTTTATCGTGCTTGCCCCGGATATGCTGTCGCGCTTTGCATCGGCTCTGTCTATGTGCTGGCGGTACCTTGCCGTGCTGCTGGTGCCGCATCCGCTGGTGTGCGAGATGAATTATGCGCAGGTGAAACCCGTTACCTTCACAGATTGGAGGGCGATTGCGGGACTTATGACCTACGGCACTATGGCGATCTGGGCGCTATGGGAGGCGCGGCGGCGCGTTTTTTTAGCCTTTGCCGTGCTCTTTTTTCTAATAGCTTTCACTCTACCAAGTAATATTTTTTATCTTATTTACACTAATTATGCCGAGCGGATGCTCTACCTGCCATCTCTGGGGTTTGCCTTTGCGCTTGCCTGGGCGTTAATCAAAGTTTTTTCGGCTGAACAGGCAGGCAAAAAAATACACCCCCTTTTTTGGTGTTCTGTGGCTCTCATCCTGGTGCTGTACAGCGCGAAAACCGTGAGCCGCAATGCCGACTGGAAAAACGATTTCACGCTGTTTGACACGGATATTAAGGTTTGCCCCAACAGCCTTCTGCTGGTTGGCAACTATGGCATTCAGTGCCTGCATAAAGGCTATGATAAAAATGCCGAAGTCGTCTTCGATCCCGCTATGGTGCAAAAAAGCATAGATTATTTTACCAAAGCATATGAAGGGTTTCCAGGTAACTTCGAGGCTATCGGGTACCGGGGGTACGCGTATTCAAAGTTGAAAAAATTCGATCTGGCCATTGCCGACTATGAGAAAGCCATTGCGCTTAACCCGGCCAATCCTGCAGCTTTGTGCGCTCTGGGTTTTTTATACCGTAACCATTTAAACCAGACTGATAAAGCCGAGGAACTCTACCGCAGGGCTGTTGCAACGGATCCGCGTTTTGTAGAAGCGCGGCGTAACCTTGGAGCGGTTCTTGCAAGCCGAAGCAGATTTGGCGATGCTATCGAACAGTGGAAAGAAGGGCTCAAATACGCCCCTGACAACCTGCTCCTGAATCAGTACATCGGCCGCGCCTATACCGACATGGGGCAGCCGGATGCGGGAAAACCTTTTTTGGAAAAAGTCGAACGGCTCAAAAAAATGAAAGACAGCAGGCAGGATTCACAGGTAAATGCCGAAAATTGAAACGATAAGTCTCGCAGCAGTAAAATGAGGCTGCCTGACAACCCGGCATCTCATGGCATGTGCAAGAACATAAATAATAACTGGCTTTAAAAGTTTCAGAATGGCTAAACGAATTCAGATACGGCCTCAAAAGGGTGTAAAGCCTGTAGCTGCTGCTAGCGTACCGGAGCCTGGTGCGAAGCAGGGCAGCGGGAGCCTCTGGTATGTCGGCTTGCTGGCGGCTCTTCTCGGGTTCTGCCTGTATGCCAACACCATTGGCCACGACTACTGCTATGATGACAGCTCCGCCATCATAAATAATTACCTGGTGAAGGGCGGGGTCAAAAATATCGGCACATTCTTTTCAACGGAATATCGCTCGGGCTACCAGGTGCGCCGTCAGGCCGGGCCGCTGTATCGCCCGCTGACGCTTTCCGTGTTTGCCATCATGTGGCAGCTTGCGCCGGACAAGCCCGGCTTGTACCATTTCGTTAATGTGCTTTTGTATTCCCTGACGGGCTGGCTTCTGTGGGTGACATGGCGGCGCATTCTGCGCACCTACACGCCGCTGCTGCCTGCCCTGGGTGTGCTGCTGTTTATGGCTCAGCCGGTGCACACCGAGGTGGTGGCAAACATTAAGAGCCTTGATGAAATTCTGGCATTGCTGTTTGGCACGGCTGCCCTGTACGGACTGTGGCGTTTTGCAGACGAACAGAAACCGCTCTGGCTTGCGGGTGCGGTTACGGCATACGGGCTTGCCCTTTTTTCCAAGGAAGGTTCTATCGTCTTCTTCGGGATTTTCCCCCTGACGCTCTGGTTTTTTTCGAAAAAAAGGCTCGGCGAAATCCTTAAGCTCTCGGCATGGTTTCTGCTTCCAGCTGCGCTTTTTCTGGCAATTCGTTTTAAGGTGATAGCAGGGCAGGGCGCAGACCTCAAAATTGCAGGGATATCTAATTATATCGTATTAGCCTCTAGTTCTGTATCTCGCCTGGCATCGGCGCTTGACATGTGCTGGAGGTATCTGGCAGTGCTTGTGTCCCCGCACCCGCTGGTGAGCGACATGGGCTATCCGCAGGTGAAGCCCGCAACATTTGCCGACTGGCGTCCGCTGGCCGGGCTTGCGGCCTATGGCGGCATGGCTGCCTGGGCCTTCTGGCAGGCGCGGAGGCGTTCATTCATGGCGTTTACCGTTCTTTTTTTTCTGGTTTCTTTTTCACTGGTCAGCAATGTTTTTATACTCACGTACACCAATTATGGCGAGCGGCTGCTGTATCTGCCGTCGCTTGGTTTTACGTTGGCCCTGGCATGGCTGCTGCTTCGAATTTTTCAAGGCCAACTGTCCGGCGGTAAACCAACCATGCTTCTTATGGCTGTTGCCGGGCTGATACTTGTGCTCTATGGCGCAAAAACCGTCATGCGCAGCCCTGACTGGAAAGATAACTTTACGCTGTTTGGAGCCGATATGCGGGTCTCTCCCGACAGCGCTATGCTGATGCACCACTACGGCGTGGAATGTCTTTACAAGGGCTATAATTCAGCTACAAGCGTTGTTGAGGATCAGGCTATGGTGAAGAAAAGCATAGAGCTTTTCACCAAAGCATACGAGGCATACCCGAATTCCCAGACCATAGGCTACAGGGCGCTTGCGTATTCAAAGCTGAAAATGTATGATCAGGCCATTGGCGATTATGAAAAAGCCCTCGTACATAAGCCCGACAGCCCCACCGCTCTCAATTCACTGGGTTTTCTGTACCGGAATGTTCGCAACCAGCCCGATAAAGCAGAAGAACTGTATCGCCGCTCTGTTGCTGCTGATCCGCAATTTGTTTTAGCGCGCCGTAATTTTGGCGCTATCCTTGCGTCTCGGGGAAACTTTAAAGCGGCGATTGAGCAGTGGATCGAAGGGCTGAAGTATGCTCCCGATGACCTGGTTTTAAACCAGTATGTCGGCAGAGCCTATAGTGACATGGGGCAGCCGGAGCAGGGCAAAGCGTTTCTGCTGAAAGCTCAGCGGCTGCAGGGAATGTCTACAGGCAGACCGTCACTGCAGGAAGAAGCAGAAGATTGAAAACGGGCTTTACGCCCTTAACTTATACAATGGACCTATCATGTCACTCATAGACTCGCATGCTCATCTTGATCTGCCTGAATTCAAACATGACATTGATGCTGTCATACAGCGCGCTCTTGACAACGGCATTGAGTCGATCATCACCGTGGGCATCGGCATTAGCGAATGCAGGCAGGCCCTTGAGCTTGCCGCTTGCTATCCGTTTATTTATGCAACCCTGGGCATACATCCGCATAATGCAGTGGAGTTTGATCGCGGGGCGCTTGATTTTCTGGAAGCGCATGCATCTAACGCAAACGTGGTGGCACTGGGGGAGATGGGGCTCGACTACTACCGCAACCTTTCAACCCGGGACGAGCAGCGTCGCTGCTTTCGCGCTCAGCTCGGACTTGCCCGGAGCCTGAAATTGCCCGTGGTCATTCATGACCGTGAGGCACATGATGAAACACTCGAAATTCTGCGTCATGAGAAAGCCCATGAGATGGGTGGCGTGCTGCACTGCTTTTCTGGCGATGCGGCAATGGCTTTTGCCTGTATCGATATGGGGTTTTATATCTCTATTCCCGGCACCGTCACATTTAAAAACGCCCGGGTCATACAGGAGGTGGTAAGCAGTGTGCCGCTTAAGCATTTGCTCATTGAGACCGATTGCCCGTTTCTTACCCCTGTGCCGCACCGGGGTAAGCGCAATGAGCCTGCCAATGTTCGCCTGGTGGCCGAGAAAATAGCAGAGATAAAGCAGGTTGATTTTGATGAGGTGGCCCGCACTACGGCGGAAAACGCACGCAAGGTTTTCATGCTTGAAAAACCAGCCGGCTAAATTTGAGCTTGACTTTTATCCCCCCCGCGGCTATCACTCTTGATTTGTTTTGAACCCGCAAAGGATGCCGCCTGTGCATGAGCTGTATTACTGGATCGCCCTTCGCCTTATTGCCGGTATCGGCAATGTTACCTGCAAGAATTTGCTGGCGCGCTTCGGTTCCCCTGAACAGGTGTTTCACGCGGGCTCCGATGCTCTCGGGCAGGTCGAGGGGATGGGACCTCAGGCGGTAGAGGCAATCCGGCAGTTCAGACACAGTGATGCCATAGACCGCGAGATAGAGCGTATCGAGGGTGCAGGTGTACAGGTAATCACCATTGCTCATCCCGGCTATCCTGAGAATCTCAGAAATATATATGATCCGCCGCAGCTTCTGTATGTGAAGGGCAGCATTGAGCCGCAGGATAAGAACGCAGTTGCGGTCGTTGGATCACGCAGTTCTTCTGACTATGGCCGCCGGGCGGCACAGGACATTTCCCGGGAGCTTGCCGCCTCCGGAATCACCGTGGTGAGCGGTCTGGCACGTGGCATAGATTCCGAGGCGCATGCCGCAGCACTTGCGGTACAGGGCCGCACACTGGCGGTGCTTGGCTGCGGCGTTGACACGGTATATCCGCCTGAAAATAAAAAGTTGTATGACCGGATTGCAGAAAACGGCGCAGTTGTGTCGGAGTACAGCCTGGGCACAAAGCCCAATGCCTATAATTTCCCGGCGCGCAACAGGATCATCAGCGGCCTGTCCCTTGGGGTGCTGGTGGTCGAAGCAGGTATGAAAAGCGGATCTCTCATCACGGCGCGAATGGCCCTTGAACAGGGCCGTGACGTGTACGCCGTGCCCGGAAGCATCTATTCTTATAAGACCAAGGGAACGCACAGTCTGCTGCGCACAGGCGCAAAACTTGTTGAGGGCGCAGCTGATATATTGGAAGAGCTGAATATCGGTGCGCCGCAGCAAATGCCGGCCGAGCCGGAGGCTGATCGGATCGCAGCCCTTGGGCCGGCGCTGCAAAACCTGTATGGCCTTTTACAGGATGCGCCGGTGCAAATAGATGATCTCATTGTTCGCTCAAAGCTGCACTCCGGGCAGCTCTTATCGTTGCTGCTGGAGCTTGAGCTTTCAGGCTTTGTGCGGCAGCTGCCAGGCAAGCGGTTTGTTAAAATGGATGTTTAGCTATTGAAAAGAATTAGTGTATTAATGGATTATGTGGTTAAATTGAAACAACTATTGAGCTTTTAATTTTATTGGTTGGCACTTTTATGGAAAAATCACTGGTAATCGTCGAGTCGCCTGCAAAGGCCAAGACCATCACGAAGTTTCTGGGCAAGGATTTCAAGGTTCTTGCATGCAAGGGCCATGTGCGGGCGCTTCCTAGCAAGCAGGGGTCGGTTGAGATCGGGGATGATGTGGTTCCCAAGTACGACATCATTGCCGACAGCAAAAAGTTTCTGACTGAGATCAGCAAGTCGCTCAAGGACTGCGCAACCGTATATCTGGCCACAGACCCCGACCGCGAGGGGGAAGCCATTGCCTGGCATCTGGTGTCGGCACTCAAACTCGATAAGCCTCCCAGAGGCAAAGCCGCGCAGCACGTCATCAAGCGTATCGCTTTTCACGAGATAACCAAAGATGCCATTGCAGAGGCAATTAAAACTCCCCGGGATATCGCCATCGATCTTGTGGATGCGCAGCAGGCCCGCGTGGTGCTTGACTATCTGGTGGGCTTTAACCTGAGCCCTTTTCTCTGGAAAAAGGTACGCTATGGTCTGTCGGCCGGCCGCGTTCAGTCGGTATCGCTGCGCCTCATCTGCGACCGCGAGCTTGAAATACGGGCCTTTAAGCAGGATGAGTTCTGGAGTATCGAGGCACAGCTTACCCCGCAGGACAGACAGAACCCTTTCGTTGCCCAGCTTGTACACATAGATGGTAAAAAACTCGACAAGCTGGCCATACCCAATGAAAGTGAAGCCGGCCTTATTCTTGAGCGCCTCAGCGGTGCGTCCTACAGCGTTGTCTCGGTGCAGAAAAAGGAAATCCGCCGCAATCCGCCGCCGCCGTTTATCACCAGCACGCTGCAGCAGGAGGCATCGCGCAAGCTCGGTTTTTCAGCCAGAAAAACCATGTCCATCGCGCAGAAGCTCTATGAGGGCATTGATGTGGGAACGGGCACTACGGGTCTCATCACCTATATGCGTACCGACAGTGTCAACCTTTCCGATACCGCGCTCAGGGATCTGCATGATGTTATCGTTCAAATATATGGAGACGATTTTGCTCTGAAGCATCCCCGGCAGTTTGCGAAAAAGTCGAAGAACGCCCAGGAGGCCCATGAGGCCATTCGCCCCACCGATGCCCGCCTCATCCCCGATGAGATCAAGCATGCCCTCAGCGCTGACGAATACAGGCTGTACAATCTTGTATGGAAGCGTTCACTGGCAAGTCAGATGGCTGTTGCGCTGCTTGATTCCGTATCGATTGACATAGTGGCTAAAAAGCAGTTTACCTTCCGCGCCACAGGTTCAACAGTGCGTTTCTCCGGCTTTATGAAGCTGTATATCGAAGGCGATGACACTGCCGATGAGGAGAAAAAAGAGGAGGGGATGCTGCCAACTCTTGATGAAGGACAGCAACTTGATCTCATCGAGCTGAAACCCGAGCAGCACTTCACCCAGCCGCCGCCGCGTTTCACCGAAGCCTCTCTCGTGAAGGCTCTCGAGGAGCTTGGTATAGGCAGACCTTCAACATATGCAAGCATCATAAGTATTCTGCAGGACCGTGAGTATGTGAAGCTTATAAAGAAGCGCTTTCACCCTGAAGATATCGGCATGATCGTAAGCGACTTGCTGGTAAAACATTTCGCAAAATATGTAGACTACGGGTTTACCTCCTACATGGAGGACCGCCTCGACCAGATATCCCGCGGCGAAGCATCATGGAAGCCCGCTATCAAGGAGTTCTGGCAGCCTTTTATTGACCTCATTAAAGAGAAGGAGACAGAGGTTAAGAAGGCCGATGTGACGACAGAAAAAACCGAAGAGGTCTGCCCGGATTGCGGCAAGCCGCTGCTTATCCGTCTGGGCCGCTATGGCCGTTTTTATGCCTGCAGCGGTTTCCCTGAATGCCGGCATGTGCGCAACCTGCAAAACGGCACAGGCGATGACGCAAGCTCCCAGCCGCAGACCACTGATGAAATATGCGAGCTGTGCGGCAAGCCGCTGCTGGTGAAACAGGGCCGCTACGGCACGTTTTTCGGCTGCTCTGGCTATCCGGCCTGCAAAAATATCAAGCCTCTCAATAAGCCCGTCACACTTGATGTTGCATGCCCGGACTGCGGCACAGGCAAGATCATGGAGAAGAAAAGCCGCCGCGGCAAGATATTTTACAGCTGCTCAAATTATCCCAAGTGCAAGTTCGCCACATGGGACAAGCCTCTTGCCGAAGCCTGCCCGGACTGCGGCTCGGCCTATCTGGTTGAGAAGATCACCAAGCGCTACGGACACACGATCAAGTGCCCGAGCGAAACATGTAAATATAAGAGAACGGTGCAGGCGGAAGAAACGGAAGCATAATTTATTGCAGGATTGTACAGGGTGGACAGGCCTTCGCAATTGGCCTGTCCGCTTTTTTTATTGTTAGTTGCGCAGCATTTTTTTTGGTTTTTTTGGGTTTACAACTATGTCGTTACATCATGAAATAACCATCATCGGCGCAGGGCTTGCCGGCTGTGAGGCCGCCTGGCAGGCTGCGCAGAGCGGCTGCCGGGTGAGGCTGTATGAAATGAAGCCGCAGCGTTTTTCACCGGCCCATAAAAGCGAAGGGCTTGCAGAGCTTGTGTGTGCAGCAATTCTCTAAAAGCCGAAGGCCTTGCCAATGCCTCCGGAGTTTTGAAGGAAGAGCTGCGCATGCTTGATTCTTTAGTTGTCAGGCAGGCCGATGCCAGCCGCGTGCCGGCGGGTGCAGCACTGGCTGTTGACCGCGAACAGTTTTCCGCAGGTATTACGCTCGCTATTGAACAGCATCCGGGTATTACGCTTGTGCGCAGTGAGGCAGCAGCTGTTCCACCTGAAGGTATCGTCATAATCGCCACCGGCCCCCTCACATCCGATGCCCTTGCCGGGCAGCTGAAGCCTCTGCTGGGCGAGCAGTTCCTTTATTTCCATGATGCCATAGCCCCTATTATCGAGGCCGGCTCCATTGACCCGGACAAAACGTACAGAGCTTCCCGCTATGACAAGGGTGATGCCGATTACATTAACTGTCCGCTATCCCAGGATGAGTATTACGGGTTCGTGCGCGAACTGCTTGCCGCAGATAAAGCTCCCCTGCGCGAGTTCGAGACGCTTGTGCCCTTTGAAGGATGCATGCCGGTTGAGGTTATGGCAGATCGCGGCGTGGAAACGCTCGCATTTGGCCCTATGAAGCCCGTAGGCCTTATCGACCCGCGCACCGGGCGCCAGCCCTATGCCGTGGTGCAGCTGCGGCAGGAGAACAGCGCGGCCACACTGTATAATATCGTAGGTTTCCAGACGCGGCTTAAATGGCCGGAGCAGAAGCGGGTGTTCGCCCTTATACCGGGGCTTGAGCATGCCGAGTTTGCCCGCTACGGCAGCATGCACCGCAATACATATATTCACTCGCCCTGGCTGCTTGCGCCGTCGCTGCAGCTCCAAGCAGAACCGCGCATCTTCTTTGCCGGCCAGATTACGGGTGTAGAAGGGTATGTCGAGTCAATCGCCATGGGGCTTCTGGCAGGCATCAACGCCGCAAGATATGCCGCAGGGCTTGAGCCTGCGGTGCCGCCTCCCACAACGCTTACCGGAGCCCTTGCAGCCTATATTACCGATGCAGCCAATAAGGATTTTCAGCCCATGAATGCAAATTTTGGTATACTTCCGCCGCTGGGCGTTAAAGCCCGCAAAGGCGACCGCAAGCGCCTGTATGCAGAACGTGCGCTTCGGGGCATGGGTTTATGGAAGGGGGAGCTTTTAGAAAAGGCAGATGTTTTTGATACCAGCGTTGTTGATATCACGTTATAAAAAGTCGTCTCCCCGGTGAAAACCGGGAACATGGGTAGGGGCAGACCTGCGTGTCTGCCTATAACAAGGGCGCACACACAGGTGCGCCCCTACCGGATACCGGCTTTAGACGGTATAACGATAACAATAGAACATTTTTTCGATATTATTTTGGTGTCTGCAGAAGAAACTGTGCGCTTACCTGACCGCGGGTTATTACTTCATGAATTTTTGAAACAGACTCTTCAATGACATAATCCAGTATTGAAGGGCGTTTCTTTTCGGGATATACGACATCAGGCTCACCGCTTATGCCCGCCTTTTCTGCTGCATAGTTAATGGCATCTTCAAGATTTCCCAGCTCATCAACAAGGCCGAGCGATTTTGCCTGCTCGCCGGAAAATATCCTGCCATCGGCTATTTCAGCTACTTTTGTTCGTGGAAGATTTCGTCCCAGCGCAACGGCGTCAACAAACTGGTTTTGTATGCTGTCGATGACTCCCTGAATAAGCACCTTTTCATCATCTCCCAGTTCACGGGTTGGGGACAGTATGTCCTTATATTTGCCGCTTTTTATGACGACGCTTTTCAGCCCTATTTTTCCAAGCAACTCTTCAATATTGGCAAATTCAATAATAACGCCGATGCTGCCGGTAATGGTGCCCGGGTTGGCAAAAATTCTATTTGAAGCGCAAGCGATATAATAGCCACCTGATGCCGCAACCGAACCCATGGAGGAAATAATGAGCTTTTTATCTCTCATTTTTATGAGTTCTTCATATATTTCCTGTGAGGGGCCAACGCTGCCACCGGGTGAATCAATTCGAAGAACAATGGCCTTGATGCGGGGGTTGTTTTTATAGCTGTTCAATGTTTTTATTATTGTTCGGGACTGGGTGATAATTCCTTCAACCTCAACAACAGCAATCTTGCTGCTGCCGGTTATAGAACTGCCGATATGCATTTTGGGGCTGCTGAAAAGCCATATTCCCAGTATGCTTGCAATGCCAATTGAAAAAAGAAGGATAAAGCCGGTAACAAAAGGATGTTTTTTCATGGTCGCCACCTGAAAAGAGAAGGGAAGGTGATGCATACCATCACCTTCCCCCGGATTGCTGCACAATGTCTTAATTACTCTGTTTCATCAATCTTTTCCTGCTCTGCTTCCGTATCCTTTGCCTCTTGTGCCTTCATTTCAGCGGCAGCCCGGAGTACGTCGCCCAGTGTTGCATTGGGACTTGATTCCTGCTGCTGCGCAATATAGCCCTTCATTTCAAATTCCTGCTGAGCCTGCTTGAGCTCACGAAGGCTGAGTCCGATTTTCCTGTTGCGCTTGTCTATGCTGATAATAAGCACTTCAAGGGGTTCGCCGACT
>CAIWCT010000330.1 GCA_903911225.1 uncultured delta proteobacterium | reverse complement strand
CTAAAGTGGCTCACTTCTTAACGACCATTTTTGGCTCAATTTATCACGACCGGGGATAGCGCCTGATGTAAGGCGGATTTGATGCCTCTTTCCACCAGCGAAGAAGGAAATTGTAAAATAAGTAAACACATTGATTTTTGGTAAGATTGCAGGCGCCAACTCATACCATAATTTTGAACAAAAAAGATACAAGGCCCGATACTCAACGCATCGGGCCTTGTATCTTTAGGCTATCAAACAATTGAAAGTTTAGAACCGGATGCTACTTTAGTTACCGCAGCTTTTCTGCAACTTGACTCGCTTATATTGCATAAAGCTGGTAGTCCCGGTATCTTTTACCGTGATCGGTCCGCACTGGGTCTCGCTTGTATCGCCGAAGGTTACCTGTACTTTAAAATCTCCGGCTGTAAGATGGGTAGGCCAAACACGTATATAGCCAATTATCAATTTCTCACCCAATCTAATCTTGATTACATCATCGATACCTTCGCTTTCCCAAAAAATACAGATGGGGCTTGTAAAAGAAATACTGCTATTCCTGTCGGCCCTGATTGTAAAAAACTGATAAGGTACCAGTAAAGCGATCAAACTGCTGAACGTCTTGGGGCTAATTTTTAAGGTGCAGTCGATTTCGCAACCTGCGTGAATGGCCGGATCATTGTCATCACAATCCGGACCGGCAGTGCAGTTATCGCCATAGGTATCGTTGTCGTTGTCTACACAGTTGCAGCCTACATGTATTGTCGGGTCAGTATCATCACAATCCGGGCCGGCAGTGCAGTTATCGCCGTAGGTATCGTTGTCGTTATCTGTACAGAAGGCGCCGGAGGGAATTGTGGTGGTTGTCGTCGTCGGTACACAATGGCATGTTATGCATGACTGCGCCCCTGATTTAGGATGAGATGCAATGTTAGCCAGGTTGCATTGTCCCGGAGAACCGGTTGGATGACATACTGCACATTTAGCAGATGCTACATTGCCTTTGCCGGGGGTGCCGTCATGACATGAGGTGCAGTTGCTGTGGTTTGAATTAGTATGAAGGCCAGCGCCAGCAGGAAAGCTGTGACACCCTGTACAGCCCTGGTTCACGTTTAACCAGGCAAAACTATTCTGTGTACCGGCAATAAGCACTGACGAGAATACAAGCGCTCCTATAATTAACAGTTTTTTCATATGCTGTCTCCTGTTCAATGAATGATCACTAACTGCTTCATTTTTTGTTACCTGTGCTCGACTGCATGCACCATGCATGCTGTTAATACTCCCTCAAATTGTCGATGGATGCCTGCAGAAGAGCCTTCATATAAGCTTCGTTGTGGGCAAATCCGCCCGGATCCTTAAGACTGACGAGCAGATTGTAACAAGCCCTGGCAAGCCGCGGGGTAAACGACTTGTATGCGCCGCTGCTAGTGGCATTGTCGGCAACGGTGTCACAGTTTGCATCTTTGAACCAATACGGATTTGCATCATTATTAAGTGCTATGCATGCCTTGGCTTTTGTTTTTCCGGCTGCGTCAAGGGTGGTGTTGTCAGCAGCGTACTGTTGAATCGTTAGAAGAAGCTCAGCCTCAAGGGCCGGAATAAATTTATTCATCTTAGCTTCAATATCTGCAACAGAGGTAAAAACATGGCAGGGTTGGCAGTTCGAGCCGAATTTGACCTCAGTTGAATGCTGATTATGGCAGAACATGCAGTCTGTGCCGCCCGGATGTGTGGAATCAACAGCAATAGTCAGGTCACCGTAATCATAGCCGATCCGCGACTCGGCTGCCTTAAGCGCAGCAAAAGCAGCCCGGTAATGCGGATTGGTGGAGGCGATTTTAGATGATATTTTGTCGATCGTTGTAGCATTATCACCTGCTGGATAGCCTTTTTTGATATTAACATCGACGGTGCCCTGCCATGCGCGGCCCTGATGGCACTGACCGCAAATAACTGAAGCAACACCGGGGTGATCAACCACCTGGCCGGAGCCTTCAAATTTGACTGTGGTCTTAGACGCTGCTTCCAAAGAATGGCACGCGTAACAGGATATGCCGTAATTGTTAACAGCCAGAGGAGGATTGACGATAGTGCGATTGCCGGTTATTAAAAATTCGTTAAATCCCACTGTCGAATGGCAGCTTGCGCAACTTTTGCTGACCGTTGCAAGGGGATTTGTCGCATTGTCCCAGTCTCTGAATGCCAGTGAGGTTGAATCGGCATGGCCTGAGAGCTCCCATTCCGCGTAGCAACTTCAGCATCCGAAATCGGGTAATCCTTGTACTTCTTTATATCATTAATAGAAGCATCTAAAAACGCTAAGGCGTATTTACTGTTGTGAGCAAATATTCCGGGATCTTTTATGTAGACCAGATAGTTAAAGCATGCCTTGGCAAGCCGCGG
Organism: uncultured delta proteobacterium; assembly: GCA_903911225.1. Classification (GTDB taxonomy): domain Bacteria; phylum Desulfobacterota; class WTBG01; order CAIYCZ01; family CAIRTM01; genus CAIWCT01. The sequence continues at coordinate 5,006 of CAIWCT010000330.1, read as the reverse complement.
AGTAAATGTCTTATAACTGCCACTGCTTGTAAGATTATCCCCTATGCCGTCGCAGTTAGCGTCTTTGAACCAGTATGGGTTTGCATCATTATTAAAGGCAATGCAGGCCTGAGCCTTGGTGTGACCGGCCGCATCAAGGGTCGTGCTGTCTGCTGCATACAGTTTAATAATACTGTAGAGCTGGGCGGCTTTCACATCAATTGCAGTCTTCTGCGGAAAAGACAGCACATCGTTAAGATCTGTAAAAAAGTGACAGGGCTGGCATAAATTCTGGCCATTCTGGCCGACGACGCGTACCTCAGTGGAATGCTGGTCATGGCAGACCATGCAGTCTGTGCCGCCCGGATGAGTGGAATCTACAGCAATTCCTGTATTTCCATAATTATAGGCAATCTGAGATTTGCTTGCCTTAAGGGCTGCAAAGGCTGCCCGGTAATGCGGGTTAGTTGAGCTGATCTTAGATGATATTTTATCAACTGTTGAAGAATTATCCCCTGCCGGGTAGGCTTTTTTGATATTGGTATCAACAGTGCCGCCCCAGGTCCGGCCCTGATGGCACTGGCCGCAAATAACTGAAGCCACACCGGGATAGTCAACGCTTTGCCCTGAGGCTTCAAACCTTACTGACGTCTTGTCTGCTGCTCTATTAGAATGGCATGTATCGCAGGTCAGTCCGTGATTGTTCAAAGCCAGGGGAGGATACTGGATGGTTCTGTTATCGGTGTATAAAAATTCATAAAATCCAACTGTTGAATGGCAGCTTGCACAACTTTTGCTGACCGTAGCATAGGGATTTGTCGCATTGTCCCAGTCTCTGAATGCCAGTGACGAGTTATCAGCATGACCTGATGTAGCCCATTTCGCTGTAGCGTCCTTCACCTCATCAAATGTTGTAGTAGTAGTTGATATCGAGGTTGTAGTTGATATTGTGGTTGTAACGGCTATCGATGTCGTTGACGGTAGCGTAGTCGTAGCTGGTGTTGTCGTCGTAACCGGGGTCGATGTCGTGCTGGTCGTCGTGCAAGGCGTCGGTGGCGTCCAGGGTTTGCATGCCGTACCCGAAAAGGCGATAAGCAGCACTACAAGGCTGAGCCCCAACAACTGAATACTTTTTTTCTTCATACTCCCGTCCTCCCTTTAATAGTCGGAATTTCAAAATCATTTCTTTTTTCAGTGAAAGAATAAACTCCCATTATACAATACATTATGAATACCACAATGTCAACCATAAATACTATAGATAAACTAGTTTTAATTTTTAAATTTTACATTATTTGAAACAATAGAGTAAACATCAAAATGCTGTAGCCCTTTTTGTTATTTCGACCGCAGAGAGAAATCCAAGCCTTGTAGGCCTGCTGCACATCTAAGATCTCTCCCTTCAATCGAGATTACAGATAGCTAGAGCATTTTTCAAAATAGCATAGCCATATTCGCACAGGTGAGCTTTTGGTGAGTGCAGCCCGTGCGGTTCGAGCGATTGCCATGCCATCATTGCCGGTTGCTCTTGCGAGAATTTAGCACGGGCAAACGAATCAAAAACGCACCTGTGCAGACGGTTACAAGAAAAAGAAAAATGCACTAAAGTGGCTGCATGTTTTTGATAACTGCTTTACAAAAGTGGGTTATCAGAAGGCCTTGTTATGAAACCACTAAACAACCATGGTGAGGGTGAGAGGATATAAAATCAGGTGGGGATTGTTACGGGCTCACGCAACAACAGATCGATTGTAGACTTTGCCTTTGTAGCCAGAACCGGATGCGTAGCTTCAAGGGAGGCAATCTGCCGCAGATTGTCGGCGGTTCTAAAAACAAGCATTGCAAGGTCTCCCTCATCGATGGAGGTAAGCTCTATGACGCGCTCCCAGCTTTCTCCAGCCGTCCAGTTATACAGCGCCGCAGCAGGCCAAAACTGCATTTGAGGCACATAAAAACCATGCTCTTTTTTCAAAGCTAAAATGCCATCTACAGCACTCTTCATCCGGTAATAGGCAGACAGCAGCGGGCGTTTGTCCCAATGCATACCCTGATTCAGATCGATATCCTTGAATTTATCATTCACAAAAATGGCTATGATGCCCGCGAGCAGCTCAGGTGCAAGATCACCCAGCATGTTTTTTCGAATCAGCTCCGCGATGATAAGGGGCTGATCAAGGCGAAGCTTTGACGCCCAGATGCCGTCCTCAGTAAGCTTTCCATCGGCATCGACATAACCGTTGAGCACAAGAAAATCAAGATGCCGCTGAAAGTCGCGCCAGAGTGCGCTACGGGACTCATCAAGTGCATCGGCCAGCTCCTTCGCCCTGCGCACCTGCTTTACAAAATGCGAATTGCGATCCTTATAGCAGAGGCCATAGGCCTTGCACGAGGCGCAGGGAAGTGCCTGCAGTTCCTGTTCAAGAGCATTAATACGACCGCTGAATTCCTCAACGGTTTTATTGCCTTCGATATCCGTGCCGGCAAGCATACATGCCTTGATGTAATTTTTCCGCTTTTTCTTTGTTCGCGACAATCTGCGTGTCTGAACATAAGAAAATTCCGTGCGGTCAAGTATTTGATCGAAATTCCGGCAGCCGGCACCCGCCATCTCCTGCATCACCTTTTCGATAACCCGCGAGGCGTTTGCCTCAAGCCTCTGCAGCGCGGGCAGTCTCTGGTACGCGGCAAAAGATGCTTTGACCAGTTCGCGAATGTCGTCGGGGCTCTGGCTCAGCAGGAGATTTAAAGCCATGGAAAAATTTATAGTAATCTGGCTTTGAATTGGCTCGGGCTTGTTTGAAAAAAGCTCGTCAATAAGATGCGGATTTTGAAAAGGTCCGTGAACTATGACGGCAAAGCCGATCTTGTCCTTTCCGCGGCGGCCTGCGCGGCCTGTTGCCTGATGAAGGTCGCTGGCCGAAAGGCTAACGAACTCCCGGCCGTTGAACCGATCGCTCTGCGTGAGCACCACCGTTCGGGCAGGGAAATTCATGCCTGCAGCCACAGTGGATGTTGAAAAAATTGCATCCAGATAGCCTTCATTCATGAGCTTTTCCAGTACAATTTTCCAGTGAGGCAGCTGACCGCCATGATGTGCGCACAGGCCGTGATGTTCGATGTAAGGCAAATGATGGTGCCGCTCAAGGAAAGGATACTCTTTTAAAAAGTCATCTATGCGGCCGCGGATCCGCGACGCATGTTCAGGTTTAAGAAGATGCCTTTTGCATGAAAGCAGAGCGTTATTGCACTCATTGCGGGATTTAAGAAAAAATATAGCAGGCAATAAATTATATGCGGCAAGCGTTTCCAGTATATGCTCATATGAAATGGCGCTGCCCTGGCGAAATTTCATTTTGGATGACTGTTGCAGAGCCTGCACTATTTTGATTGATATGCCTTCGGAATCTGAAAGAGGGATGAGTTCTCCATCAGGCAGTAAATACAGCGGATAGATTGGAACAGGACGCCGCTCCGAATGCACAACAGAGCATGGATGCTTCCGTACTACGCTGAGCCATGCGGCAATCTCTGAATCATTCGGGATAGTGGCAGACAGCATGAGCAGGCGCACCCGTGTGGGCAGGTAAATCATAACCTCTTCCCACACGACGCCACGGTCGCGGTCGCCAAGATAATGGGCCTCATCAAGCACGACCAGATCCGACTTAAAGTCCGTGCTTTTGGCCATAGAATCATACAGCTGATTTCTCAAAATCTCCGTGGTGCCGACTATAATCCGAGCATTCGTGTTTTCCTTTCGGTCGCCAGTGAGGACGCCCACATTATCCTGGCCGAATTCGGTGCAAAACTCATGGTATTTTGAGTTTGAAAGGGCCTTAAGAGGAGAGGCATACCAGGCGCGCTTGCCTTCAGCAAGCACCCGCTTCATTGCCTGGACCGCAATCCAGGTTTTCCCGCTGCCAGTCGGCGCGCTTACGAGCACATCGGTCTGCTGAATTTTTTCGAGTGCTTCGAGCTGAAAATCATCCGGAATAAAATCCGAAGCAGGCGGGCTGCCGATACCGGCAAAAACTTTTTTTAGCCGATGATCGGCTTTGGGTTCAAATCGTTCATGGATATGGTGCCGGTTCTCAGACTCGGTCGATTTTCTTCTCCGGCGATGAAATTCACTGCTCATGGCTTTGTATAAAAATTATTTAAATAGCTGTTAGTGATTATATAAAAAACGACTATTGAGACGCCCTTGTTATTTAAAAAAAAAGTGCGGGCGGCGGATTATATTTGAAACAGATATTCAGACTTCTCGCCACAGCGGGCTCCTTCGTAATAAACATTTTTGTTGTGCCGGAATTTTTCCGTTCAGTAATATGAATCATGATAGTTCGGATACTAAAGGACGCACCATTGCTTGTAAAGCATATTATTGCCCATATTACAATTTTCAGTTAACTAGCTAAAATATCAATAAGAAAATACTTTCAAGAATACTTGTTTTATGGTATTTATTTTTATTTTGATGCTTTCTAAAAAAAGTTTGAATAGTTCCATCCAAGTATGAAACTGCTGCCTCACACATCAAACGAGCAGTATCTTTTGACTTTTATGGGCGCATCTCTTTTAACAGGCACTTCATTTATCTTTTATAGAGGAGTTTCTAATATGTTCGAACATGAGTTTGATGCCACAGAAAAGCTTATACACGGCCAGAACAACTGGCGGGGACATGCCATCAATCTGATCGCCAGTGAAAATATCCTGAGCAATCGCGTGCGGGCTCTTGCCGGATCAGACTTTGCCCATCGCTATGCTGAAGGGCACCCCGGCGAGCGCTATTACAGGGGTACAACATTTATTGATGAAATCGAAAGCAAGCTCAAAGCAAATTTAAAAATTCTGTTCAACTGCGATCACACCGAAGTTCGGCCCATCAGCGGCACCAATGCCAATGAAGCGGTTTTCAGCAAATTTGTCTCATCCAACGATATCGTCATGGCGAATTCAACCCCTGGCGGCGGCCATATCAGCCATCACCGTATCGGATCGCTCGGAAAGTTCACCAAAAACAT
>CAIWCT010000329.1 GCA_903911225.1 uncultured delta proteobacterium | reverse complement strand
CAGCTTGTTTTTGACAAGTGGGCAGCGCAGCTTCCGGCCATTGCATCGCTTATGAACCGGGGCTCATACGGCCTGCTCAGAAGCTGTGTGCCGCCCATCACCGTGCCGGCATGGTCGTGTATGATGTCGGGCAAAAGCCCGGGCACACTGGGGTGCTACGGCTTCCGCAACCGCTGCGACCATTCCTATGAAGGCATGGCATTTGCCACCTCGCGGGCCATCAAGGATGACCGGGTGTGGGATATACTCTCGCGGGCAGATAAAAAGGTAATACTCGTGGGGGTGCCGCAGACATATCCCCCGACGCCGGTCAACGGCCTCATGGTCACCTGTTTCCTGACGCCTGACACCTCCTGCCAGTACACATATCCCCGTGAGCTTGCCGCGGAGATCAAGGCCCGGGTCGGCGACTACATGCTCGACGTTGACGACTACCGCACCGAGAATAAAGAGCAGATACTGTCCCAGATTTATGAAATGACCGAAAAACGGTTCAGCCTCTTCAAGCATTTTCTGCAGACCAGGCCATGGGATTTTGCCATGATGGTCGAGATGGGCATTGACCGCATGCATCACGGGTTCTGGAAATATATGGACCCCGAGCACCCCAAGTACGAAGCCGGCTCGAAATTCGAAAGCGCCATCTTCGACTATTATAAATTTGTCGATGATCAAATCGCCGGGTTGCTCACGGCGGTGGACGAAAGCACAGCCGTGTTAATCGTCTCGGACCATGGGGCGCGCACCATGAAGGGCGGCTTCTGCATCAATGAATGGCTCATGCGCGAGGGCTACCTCGCCATTGCCGAAAAGCCGGCAAAGCCCCTGCCCATCGGCAAGGTTAAAATGGACTGGCCGAACACCATGGCGTGGGGTGAAGGCGGCTATTATTCGAGACTTTTTCTTAACGTGAAGGGCCGCGAGCCGCAGGGCTCTATTGAACCCGGGGATTATGAGCGCGTGCGAACTGAGCTCATTGAAAAACTTGAAGCAACATGCGATGAAAACGGCCGGCTTATCGGAACCAGGGTCTTCCGGCCGCAGGATATCTACGCCCATATCAACGGCGTACCGCCCGACCTGATTGCCTATTTCGGTAATCTGGCGTGGCGCTCCATCGGCAGCATCGGCCTGGGGGTCATTTACACCTTTGAAAACGATATGGGCCCTGACGACGCCAATCACGCTCAGGACGGCATTTTTATTATGCATGACCCGCAGCAGCAGACCGGTTCGCCCGTAAAGCGCGACGGCCTGAATATTGCCGATATTGCTCCGACGGTGCTGAAACTTTTAGGGCTGGCGGTGCCTGCCGACATGGAAGGAAAAGCGATTCAGTAATCAGGGAGGCTGAAAAACATGGGCACAACAAATATCGGCGTCGTTCTTACGGGTATGGCGCCGCAGCAGCAGGCTGAAGTAGCAGGGCTGCTGACCGCCGAATTAAAAAAAAGAGTATGCGGGGCAGTATGTGTTATAACCGATTTGAGCACCGGAGCATCGGCGCAGGAGATCTTACAGGCACTTGAAAAAAACGGCGTCATACCGGCGGCTGCCGGTGATGAGCCTGTCTATTCAGCGGCTGAAGAAGAAAAAATCCGTAAGCGGCTCGAAGATCTGGGCTACTTATAAAGGCCTGTTGTATTGGTTTGATTAGTTCTGTTGGTTGCATTGGTTTAATTCGTTCAATAATTATATTTGTCTGCAAACCAATGAAGTCAATCTAACCAATTCAACTAGCTTAACCAATTAAACCAATCTAACTAATGTAACGAATGAAACCAATCCAACGAATTTAACCAATGGAACTTTTTTTATGATCGATCTTCATACCCATTCCACGGCTTCAGACGGCACCATGTCACCCGCGGCCCTTGTGCGCCATGCAAAAGAGATGCGCCTTGAAGCCCTTGCTCTTACCGATCACGACACGGTCGAGGGGCTGGAAGAGGCCCTTGACGCCGGAAAGCATGAGGGCATAGAAATAGTGCCGGGCATTGAGATCAGCGCTGAGTTCCCGGAAAGTACGCTGCATATCCTGGGCTATTATGTCGATTTTACCAACAGGGCATTTCTGGATAATATTTCCATTCTTCAAAAAGCCCGCAATGAGCGCAACCCGACCATCATAAAAAAGCTCCAGGCTCTTGGCCTTGACATTACGCTTGAAGAAGTGGTTGTGGAAGCAGAAACAGGCCAGGTGGGCCGGCCACATTTTGCCCAGGTGCTGCTGAAAAAAGGGTATATAAAAACGCCCCATGAGGCATTTGAAAGATACCTTGGCAAAGGCGCGCCCGCCTATACCGATAAGTTCCGCTTTGCGCCCGTCGATGCCATAGCCCATATCAGACAGGCAGGCGGCATCCCCGTGCTTGGTCATCCCTTTACCCTCAAATATAAAACCACCGCCGAGCTTGAAAATATTGTTGCCGACATGGCGGGCTGGGGCCTCATGGGCATCGAAGTTTACTATTCGGAACACAGCCCGACACAGGTGCGTCTTTATAAAGACCTTGCTGAAAAGCATAATCTCGTCATTACCGGCGGCAGCGACTTTCACGGCCAGAATATCAAGGGCATCAGTCTGGGAATCGGCAAGGGCGGCCTTAATGTACCCTACAAGTGCCTTGAAAAGCTCAAGGCCCGCGTAAAAGACGTTCAGAAGCACTAAACAGCCATGCAGCCATTTTTTGTCAACCTTCCCCTTCGCTATATTGCCAATGACCGGTGGTATCTGAACCGGTTTCTTGAGCGACGGCTTGCCCCCGAGCTGGGGATCGATACCATAATCATGTCAGAGGTTGAAGAGTCCTGGCACCGCGAAATTGCCGCGCAGCTTAAATCCGCGGGCCTGCCCTGCTCAATCCACCTTCCTTTTTTTGATCTTCAGCCCGGCAGCATTGATGATTTCATCCTTGATGCAACCCGCCGCCGGCTTGAGTCAGTACAAAAAATCGCCCGGATATATGAGCCCGTCCACCTTGTGGGCCATGCAGGCTTTACCTTTTTGTATGCAGAGCTTTATGAAAAATGGCTGAGCCGCGCTTGTGCAACATGGGCAGGCTTTATGGACAACTGGCCCGGGCACCCGCCCCTGTTTCTTGAAAATGTTTTTGAGAAAAGCCCGGGGCCGCTTACGGATCTTTTAGAGGGGCTTTCCGGCCATGCTGCCGGCATGTGTTTTGACACGGGGCACTGGCACAGTTTTTCCGGCGGGCATGCTTCGGGCACTCTGCAGCACTGGGTGCAGCAGCTGCGGGGCTCCATACGCCACCTGCATCTGCACGACAATGAGGGCATCTCTGACCAGCATTTAGGTCTCGGCCTGGGCTCATTTCCATGGGAGGAGCTTTTTACGGCGCTTTCCCAATGCGCCCTTCATCCCAGCATCACCCTTGAGCCCCATACACCTGAAGACCTGGATCAGAGCCTGGGGTTTATGGAGAAGCATCCCGAATGGTTTTTTTAGAGACGCCGAAGCGTGGCGCCCGTACAATTTTTTTATTCTTTTCGAGCGCGTTCTACCCGTATCTTGAGCACATATTTGCCTTGACACAAGCCCGCTCATTTTATATCTAACCGATTCAATAGCCCGTTTTTATCAAGGCACTTAAGGGATACCCGATGGCGCAAAAACCAACCTATGAGCAGCTTGAAAGCCGTATAAAGGAGCTTGAATCCAAAGCCCGTGAAAGGCAGGAGTATGAAAAAGCATTAATGGCCTCTCACCAGGAGCTTCTCGGTACAAACCAGCAGCTGGAAAATGCCATCGGCAGGGCAAACAGAATGACCTTTGATGCCGAGATAACATATATAGAGCTCAACCATATATTCAATGCGGCTGCTGATGCCATGTGCGTAATCGACAGGGAGTTTAATGTCCTGAAGATAAATGAGACATTTTCCAGGCTCTTTGGCATTAAAAAGAAACAAGCCGACAATAAAAAATGTTTTGAGCTGATTCCCGGCAGTGACTGCCACAGCTCAAACTGTCCGCTGACAAAAATCATCAATGGCAAATTGTGTCCGGAAGCTGATATTGAAAAAAAGGCGGCCGACGGCTCGATCATTTCCTGCATCATGAGCGCAAGCGCTTACCGCGATCCGGGCGGCGAGCTGTATGGCATGGTTCTTAACTTTAAAGACATCACCTACAGAAAACAGTTGGAGGAGAAGCTAAAAGAGCTTGCCACAACTGACGGGCTCACCGGGATATGTAACCGCAGACATTTCATCGAACTGGCAAACCGGGAATTTGACCGGGCAAAACGCTATGATACTGCTCTTGTCATGCTGATGATAGATGTTGATCACTTTAAATTAGTCAATGATACCTACGGGCATGATATTGGCGATGAAGCGCTCATCTTACTTGCGGAAACCGTGAAGAACCTTCTGAGAAAGGTTGATGTTTTCGGCAGGATCGGCGGCGAGGAGTTTGCCGTGCTGCTGCCGGATACGGATCTCAATGGCGCAGTTATTACGGCAGAACGGCTAAGGCAGGCTATACAGGAGTCGTGTGTCGAAACAAGTAAAGGGCCCGTTCGCTTTTCAATAAGCATCGGCGTGTCTCTTGTTACAGAAAACCATGAGAGTATGGGCGACGTGGTAAGAGCCACAGATGCAGCGCTGTACAGGGCAAAAGAAAAAGGCAGAAACAGGATTGAAGTTTCAGAGCAGGCGCCCGGCATAAATAAAATGGCAACGGCGAAGCTGAACTGTTCAGAGAGCTGTATGCCGACGGCACCGCCAACCTCTATGCAGCGATAAATTGATCTCAAAGGATGCAGGGTTGTCTGTTACAGCTCGCTGCTCTACCATCATGTGCTCCTTAAACGTTCAGAGACACTGCCGGTGGGTCATGACATTTAAAATTATCAGTTAGGCACCCTCCCCTTCATCCCCTCCCATCAAGGGAGGGGGAAAAACAGGCTCCCTCTCGCTCCCTTTCCCCTGGCGGGACTTGAAATCTTAACACCTTGATTGCCCTTCTGCCAAGGATATCTCCCCTCGGTCGAGATGACAGTAAAAGAACAGTCTACAGAAAAAAGTTAAATGCTCTAGTGTGCGGCCCCCGCGATTTTGAAATGCCGTTCTCCGATTAATCAGAAAATCCGCCCAGCATATTTTCAATTCTCAGCTTATAGGCCGCTATCTTTGCAGTCTGAAGGCGCACAATTTTTTGCAGCTCTGAAAGGGCGGTCTCTTCCTGCCGCTCTTTGGGCATACGCGCCACTGCATCGCCAAGATCCCGGTAAAACCGGGTATTGGCATCGAGCACCTGCGCCTCGGCATTTTCAACCTGGCGCCGAAGGGCGGATTTCTCAAGTCCGGGGCGCAGTGTCTGGATAAGCGACCGAAGGATTCGCCGCAGGGATAACGGAGCCTTGTCGTGGGGGATGATGAGGTGCGAGACCGTCAGGTGATGCTCCGATTTTTCAATGACCGACGGGAGCAGGGCTTTCAAATCCTGAAGCTGCCTGGGCGGTGCCAGCTTTCTTTTCCCGGAAAAAGCCTTGACCCGCAGCTGCCTGCCGGAGCCGATATCTATGACCAGGGGAACGGATTTCGCAATGGGGCTGGCTTCGTCGACAAAATTGTAGTTCAGCCAGGAATCAACAGGGTCCATCATCGGGAAGTAGGAAACGAAAACCTCGTTCGAGCCGCTGACCGGCTTGGCATTGTCTACGCACAGGGCCGGGGCGTCCTGTTCATCAAGGAATTTGAAACCGGAGGCCAGAAAGTGATGATTGATATAATCGATGAACGGCAGCAGAACATGGCCGCTCTGGTCCGGCAGCCTGAAAAAACGGGTGCCAATAAAGGATGCCAGCAGCAGTTCATCCAGCAGGCCGTTTTCCATCTGGCGGCGCTTTCGCTCGAACTTCACGGTCCCGTCTTTCACGCCAAGCAGTATCCCCAGAATCTCCGGATAGGGCGCCAGCACGAATAAGGGGCTCTGCTTCCTGGTATCGGCAAGCTTGCCGCTGATGTTGTAAATCGCGAGCATCGCCTCCATGCAGCGCACGTGGACGGAAGATGTACCGGGGGCAGTGCTGCGGATGCAGATATCATTGCCGCAGACATACATATCAAACGCCTCTACAGGCGGAAGGCAGGTTATCGGCATCCTTATCAGGCGGTCGTGAACAGAGGCCTCAAGGCCTGAGCGGATGTCGAAGCTGCCTTTACGCTCCCTCACCGTCATCTGCGGGTGCAGAAAGGCCCCTTCAGCAAGCACCAGGGCTTTCAGCTCCTGCAGGCATTTTTCAAGCTCGGGGTTGAATGTGTCGACATTCACGGCGTGCAACTCCGGTTAGCTGACAGGTTATCGGCTGGCGATGGGCAGTATATAAAACGGGGGTGATGCGGTCAAGGTAAACTGACAGGGACATAACAAAAGCTAAAAGAACAGTACGGCTTGCACAAAATGGGAAGAATAGAAGGCTGGATCACTGCGCCTGCCGTGAAGAACATCGGAACGCCGTGCGCGTGATGCGGTAGGGCTGAAATAACCGTATCTTTTCCTGACAGCTTTTTTTAAAATTTAATCACCTCCGCTGACATGGCGGATTGAATTATGAAACGCCTTTTGATAAGCTCTAAAAAGTTACCGAATTATTGAGCTCGCGGGCCTCAACATTTGATTTTTGCCGGCCCCCTCGCCCCAACCCTCTCCCGGAAGGGGCGAGTGAGTCTGTTTTCCCCTGACTTGATGGGAGGGGATGAAGGGCAATACATGTGACTTAAGTGCAGCGTATTTCTTCCTCGCCCCCACGAGGGGGAGAGGATTAGAGGTGAGGGGGCATTTTTATATTACCCCTCATCCCGACCTTCTCCCGCAAGGGGAGAAGGAGCTCTTAATTCACATGTATTGGGGATGAAGGGGAGGGCGCCTAACTGATAATTTTAAATGCGAAGGCCCACTGGTTCGGCACCAATAAAATGTATTTTTCAGCACCGGGATGTTCCGCCATAGCAGGCGTTGAGCATCACACGTGGTCGTGAAAGCGCGGGCGGCCTTGTATGGCTTGGGCCAAAACCGATATGTAGCGCCGGCAGTCCGGCAAATTGAGAATGGGAAAAAAGATGCAGCTGGCAACAGGCGCACAGACCGGAACGGCCACGGCGGAGAAGGGGGGGCTTAGGCTCATGGGATATCTCTTCTTTCTCGTGAGGCTGATCATTTTCACGACGCTGTTTTTCTTTCCCGTCTATCTGAAAGACCTGGGTTTCGCGGGCTGGCAGATCGGGCTTCTCATGGGCATTGATTCGCTCATGACACTGCTGACCACGATGCCGATGGGTGTTTCAAACGATATGTTCCCTTCGCGCAAGCTGGTGGCCAGTTCATTTGTGGCGCTTGGAGCCACCTATGTCGCCCTGTCGTTCAGTACGTCTTTTGCCGTGCTGCTGCTTTTGATTATGTGCTACGGCACCTGGTACAACCTGGGGCAGATTTCCATACGTTCGCTTTTTTTTAAAACCGCCCGCTCTCAGGGAAAGGGCCGGCGGTTTTCCAGCATGGCTTTTGCCGAGCACATGGGCATCGCGGCAGGGGCGCTGTTCGGGGGCTGGCTTCTGGGGTGGCTGAGCTTCCCGGCGGTCTTGCGCGTCTGCGGCTTTCTTTTCCTGCTGATCGTGCCGCTTGGCCTTTTGCTGCCGGGCACCCTTGCCCAGATTTTCGAGCCTGCCATTTATAAGAAAGAAATATTGCGGCGCGACGTTGTCATGTTTGCCCTTGTGACCTTTCTGTACACCTATCACTGGGGAGCGGAAAAAACCGTGTACGTGCTGTTTTTGAAAGAATCGCTGGGGTTTTCCCAGGCCGGCATCGGCGTTTTCATCGGCGTGACCGTTGTTGCTCTGGCCCTGGCCTGCCTGATTTACGGCATACTGCTTGACCGGGGCACGGCATCGCTGCGGCGTCTGATAATAGCCGGCCTCGGCCTGTCGGCAGGCGGGCATATACTGCTGGCATTCTCACAGACCCAAGCGCAGGCCTGGGTCTTTCGCACGATTCACGAACTCGGGGACGCCGCCTTTATGGTGTTTTCCTATGTCATGACGTCAAACCTGTTCAGCCGTGCCCGCGTGGGCGGCGGCTCCGGTTTTATCGCCCAGGTGGCGGTGCTCGGGACCTTTGCAGGGGCGCTGGCAAGCGGCGCCATCATGCAGTGGCTGGGGCCACGCGCCGCCATGATCGTTGCGGGCGTGTTGAGCCTGCTGGATCTTTTTTTTGTAAATATGCTGGACTTTACACCAGCCAAGGCCCCACCCGCTGACGGGGAATCCGCTTTGTCAGAGGGCGGGCAAACGGCAGAGATACAGAGGCATGCATGACACACATTCCACAGTCTATTGAAGAACGCATTGAGCATGTCCGCAGCCGCATCTTGCAGGCATGCAGCCGCTGCGGCCGGGAGCCGGCAGGCGTGAGCCTTGTGGCGGTTTCCAAGACCGTCGAGCCTGATCGGATTTGGCAGGCCCTTGCCCGGGGTGTGACAATACTGGGTGAAAATTATATCCGGGAGGCGCGTGAAAAAATTCCCCTTATAGACAAATCAGGGGTTTCATGGCATTATATCGGCCACCTGCAGACCAATAAGGCTAAATATGCAGCCGCGCTTTTTGATATGGTGCACAGCCTTGACAGCCTGCCTCTGGCGCAGGCCCTTAACCGGGAAGCCAAAAAAAACGGCAGGGTGCTTCAGGTGCTTGTGCAGGTAAATGTTTCAGGCGAGCTGACAAAAAGCGGGTGTGAGCCGGGGGATGCGGCCGGGCTGATTGCCGCAGCTGCAAATCTGCAGCATCTGCGCGTGCAGGGCCTTATGTCCATGCCGCCGCCGGCAGATGACCCCGAGCAGTCCAGGCCTTTTTTTACGGCCCTGCGCAGGCTTCGGGATGATATTGTGCGGCAGCTGCCCGGGGTGGGCGCGCTTCCCGAGCTTTCCATGGGCATGTCAGCGGATTTTGAGACGGCTATTGAGGAAGGGGCTACGCTTGTTCGGGTGGGCACTTTGATATTCGGCGAGCGCTCGTATGTTTGATGCTCTTCGCCTGCAAGGCGGGGGCATCCCGGTACTTACAATTGATTTCAATTAGATACACGCCTTTTCATCCCCGCTTACAAAGCAGGGCTTTCAAGGCAGGATTCCGGTGAAACAGGGGGAAACCATGACACAGTCACAGAAGGCCAATTTCGAGAAAATTAAGCAACGGATAACGATCATCCATGAAATCGGCAAAACGCTCACCTCATCGCTGACCGTGAAAGAGGTGGTGCAGCAGATTTTTTACAAAGTGGCCGAACTGTTCAGCCCGGAGAACTGGTCGCTGCTGCTGGTGGATCACGAGCGGCAGGAGCTGTACTTCGAGATAGTGGTCAGCGAAACCGACCAGGCTGAAAAAATAAAAGATACACGCCTGAAGATCGGAGAGGGCATTGCCGGCTGGGTTGCCAAAACCGGCCGGCCCCTGCTGGTGCCAAGCGTCGACAAGGAGCCGCGCTTTACCCGCAAGGTTGATGATAATGCTTCGTTTGCAACCGAGTCTATCATTTGCATACCCCTGAAGATCCGCGACAAGGTGCTCGGGGTAATCGAGTTCGTGAACAGAGCCGATTTTGCATCGATGCACGACTTCGACATAGAAATGCTTGTGACGGTTGCCGACTTTGCAGCCATAGCCCTTGAAAATGCACGCAACTTTGAGCAGGTCAGCAAGCTCACCATTACCGACGACATCACGGGGCTGTATAATTCCCGTCATCTGCATATCCTTTTGCAGGATGAAATAGACCGGGCTCTGGACCTCGGAAGCAATTGCTCGCTGATTTTTTTCGACCTTGATTTTTTCAAGAAGGTCAATGACACGCATGGGCATCTGTGCGGCAGCAGGCTGTTAGCGGAAATGGGCCTCATCGTGGCCGACATGCTTGGTACGCAGTATTTCGGCGCCCGCTACGGCGGCGATGAGTTTGTCGTCATTTTGCGCGACACAGGCAAGCAGGATGCACTTGCATTTTGCCGCCGGCTGCAGGAAACACTCAACAGCCATGTATTTCTTGTCGCAGACGGACTTGCCATTCACATTACGGCAAGCTTCGGCATAGCCACATTTCCCGATGACGGCGACAATAACCAGCAGATTCTGCATCTGGCAGATGAGCGCATGTACAAGACAAAGAGCAGCGGTAGAAATGACATTTCCTGGAGCTGAGCCGCAGCAGAATTTCCCTGATGCCTGCGATGTAGAAATATTCACGCGTCAATTTGACGACGGGTTAAGCCTGGCCGCTGTTTTCGGCAATGGCAACCCCATAGAAATTGAAATCGGATCAGGCAAGGGCCGGTTCATCATCAGCACGAGCAGGGATAATCCGGGCATCAACTATATCGGTATTGAGCGGGCATATAAATTTTTTAGTCTCATGAAAGAGCGGGCGCAGGAAGCGCGGCCCGGCAATGTGCGGCTGCTGCGCACCGAGGCGGATTATTTTATACCGGCCTACGTGCCGCCCGGGTCGGTGCAGGCTTTCCATATCTATTTTCCTGATCCCTGGCCAAAAACAAAACATCGCAGGCGCCGCATAGTAAATCCTGATTTTTTTGACATACTGCGCGACCGGCTGGTCCCCGGCGGATGTATAAATCTTGCCACGGATTTTGCCGAGTATTTCAAGGTCATGCTGAAGACCGGCAGGGGCTGCGCCGGTCTTGTTGAACTGTATAGCCGCACGATTGATCCCGAAGGCATCGATCCGGAGTCCGGAGCAACGCATTATGAGCGCAAGTATCTCATGCACGGCAGAACCATCTACCGGGCGGCCTACAAAAAAGCGGGCGTGCAGGGGTGACATCCAAGGGCATGCAGAAGTAGCGGTATGACACAGCCGGCTTTATTTCCCTGTGAGCAGCAGCAAATCGTGCTGTCGGCAAGCCGACGCACGGATCTGGTGAGCTGCTATCCCGGGTTCCTCACCCAAAAGCTTCGTGACTATCCGCCTGAGCAGGTGCACAGCCTTGTTATCTGGACAAAAAACCCGCAAAACATGATCTCCCCCGGCCCGCTGCGCGAAACCCTTGAGCGCTACAGCCAGCTCTATGTGCATCTTACCGTTACGGGCCTTGGGGGCACCGTGCTTGAGCCCAATATCCCTGCCTGGCAAACAGTGCGGCAGTTGGCGCCCGCCCTCATAGCTTTAGCCAGGAGGCCTGAGCGCATCACCTGGCGTTTTGACCCAATAGTGCGCTGCATGGCGCAGGGACACCTTGTAGGCAATATCGAAATGTTTGATGAAATTGCCTCCGGCATGGCGGCAGCGGGTATTACCTCCTGCCGCACGAGCTGGGTTCAGCCATACCGCAAAGTGCTGCGGCGCATGGAGAGGAAGGGCATAAGCCTTGTGCCCCACAACGAGCAGGAGCAAAAAAATCATGTTCAGCTGCTTGAGCAGACTGCTGCGGCGCTGGGCATGAGCCTGCACTACTGCTCGGTTGAGTGCTGTGAGCGTTCAAGCTGCATCGATGGAGCGCTTTTAAACCGCTTGCATCCGGAGGGGAAAATATGTTCGACGAAGCGTGCAAAGGGGCAGCGCAAACTGTGCGGCTGCACCGAGAGCATCGATGTCGGGTGGTACAGCCAGAAATGCCTCAATGGCTGCCTGTACTGCTATGCCGAACCGCTGGTAGAGTAAACTGCGCAGGGTAAAGTACCCGGGGAGCGAGGGTTCGGGGTTCAGGAGGCAGAAGCCGGACGTCGGAAGTCAGAATCCAAACTGCGAACCCTGTTCATTAATCGTTGGTTGTTGATTGCTCGGAGCAATGCGGAGAATCCGCCGTGGCGGACTAACGAAAAACTATAAACGATGAATAATTTATAGGGTCTATCTTTACGGTCTTCATGCGAGCGCTGCGTATGCCTTAGCGAAAACGGCACCGGCAGCGCGAAGCTTTACCGCACCCCGGTCCATCTCCGCACAGCGTCGACGAACTTCCTTCTTCCATTTTGCCGACGGAGAGGGGGTATCAGGCACATCAAGACTCTCAATCAGTTTTTCGGCCACAAACGCCCGCAACTCCGGAGGAAGTCCCATTGCATCCTTCATGACCTTTTCTGCTTTTGGCGCCATAATTTCACCCCTTGTCGTTTGCTGATCCTGACTGATAACTGATAGGAACTTACTTTGATATGAGGTAAATATAGGACGAGGGCGATTGTGGGTCAAGGTTAATGTGGGCGCAAGATATGGGGCGGGGTTTTGGTTGCAGCCTGCGATGCTGACATAAACTATCTTGCTGCGCGGCGGGCGGACTGCTATGAGGTGGCATGTAAACTTGAGATGCTGTTTTTATGCGAACCTCTCTCTGCAAGCCTTGATTTGCAAAGCTGAGAAGTTTTTACACTAGAGCCTTCAACTTTTTTCTGTAGACTATTCTTTTACTGTCATCTCGACCGAAGGGAGAGATCTTTAAAGATTGATGTGATGGGGCGCCACCTTCGGACTCATCCCACCTGCTGCGGGATTTGAAATGGCACCCGGCTACATGATTTAGTTGAATGCTCCAGTAAAGAGCGTCAGTAAAATGGTGGTGTTCCCTTAACCCCATGTTTTTGTTGACACTCACAAGCCGCTTTCGTATACTTTTTTAAAACAAAAAACCTTCGGCATCTATCTCTATGAGCAAAAAACTTCATAAGGCAATTTATCAATATGTTTCCGAACTGAAACACCGCTATGCCGACAGCATCATTACCGTTGTGCTTTTTGGCTCCACGGCTCGGGGAGAATCAGGCAAAGAGTCTGATGCCGATATATTGATTGTTACCTCAGAAAAAAACCCGCGCACAAAAGATGCCATAAGCATGGCAGCCTATGACATTATGCTGAAAAATAACGTCGTTCTTTCCCCTCTTGTAATGGATGCTGCAACATTTTCATGGTACAAAAAATTTAAGGATCCGCTGTATAAAAATATTAAAAAAGACGGGATTAATATTTGGACGCAAACACCAGGGAACTTGTTAAAGTCCGTTTAGACAGGGCTAAAGAAGACATCCTGACAGCAGAAGAGCTTTTATCCTTGAAAAGGCATCGAGCTGCTGTGAACAGGGCATATTATGCTCTGTTCGGCATCACTACTGCTGTGCTTCTTACGAAAAAAATAGAGAGATCAAAACACTCGGGTGTAGAGGCAGCCTTCAACCAGTACTTCATTAAAGAAGGCATTATCGAAATAGAATACGGCAGAATATATGACTATGTACGCAGGAAGCGTGAAGAATGCGATTATACCGCCAGAATCATCATCGACGCTATAACAGCGAAAAAAGCTGTTGAAGATTCAAAAAAGTTTATAAAACGTGTCCGAAAATATCTAAAAACGCTTGTCTAAACTTTGGCGCCTCAGCCTTTTCATTGCCAGGAACTCGCCTTGGAATGGGTGGAAAGAATATAAATTAAGGGCGATTGTGTATCAAGGTTAATGTGGGTTTAAGCTGTGGGCTGGGGTTTTTGCGGCGGGTTGATCTTCGAGGGTGGCCGTTTTTGCATCTTCCACAGCCCCAGATGCTGCAATATATGTTTTACTTCTTCGGTTTGGTCTATCAAGCGGATTATCTTCATTTCTACCTGACACTCAGGGCAGGTGAGCGGACCGATCTCATACATCTTCTGTTCCCAATGGCTGCCTGTACTGCTATGCCGAACCGCTGCTAGGTTAATCGCTGGTTGTTGGTCGTTGATTGTTGATTTTGACCTCCAACCCCCGACCCCCGAACTCCGAACCTTCTTCAAACAGTTACCATCAGCTTTTGCTTGCAAACAGGGGGGAAAATGACTAAAGTGCTTGCCAACCTTATAATGCATCAAGGAGTTTTCCTCAATGAGCACAATTCACCCAACCGCCATTGTGAGCCCCGGGGCACAGATTGCTGCCGGTGTTGAAATCGGGCCCAATGTCATTATCGGCGAACATGTCACCATCGGCGCCGGCACAAAAATTTATGCCAATGCCTACCTGACCGGCTATACCACCATCGGGTGCAACAATGAAATACATATGGGCGCTATTATCGGCCACGAACCGCAGGACCTTGGTTTCAGCAAAGATACGGTCAGCTTTGTCGAAATCGGCGACAACAATATTTTTCGCGAATACGTGACCATTCACCGCGGCACCAAGCCCGAAACCAAAACCGTGGTGGGCAATAACAATTTTCTTATGGGCAGCAGCCACCTTGCCCACAATGTCACCATCGGCAACAATGTGATCATCGCCAATTTTGCCTGCCTTGCCGGCTACGTAACAGCGGGCGACCGCGCCTTTGTTTCAGGCGGCGTTATGGTGCATCAGTTTGTCACCATCGGCCGGCTTGCCATGCTCAGCGGCAATGGCCGCTTCAGCCGCGACATTCCCCCGTTTCTGGTTGCGCTGGAACGAAATCGCGTGGAAGGGTTAAACCTTGTGGGCCTGCGCCGGGCCGGGCTTTCGCAAGAGGCCATACGCGAAATCAAAAACGCCTACAAAATTTTATATCTCTCGGGCTATGGCAAGAAAAAAGCTATTGAGGCCCTTGACGCGGCAGGCTTTACATCTCCTGAAGCAGCCGAATTCACAGCGTTTGTGAAGTGTGCCAAGCGGCCCCTTGTCATGCATGTTGGCCGGGGCATCATCGTGGGGGATGAGTAGGGCCCGGATTTTTTCTCCTGCGCGCATACCGTATAGCCCATGCTGCGATACGCGCGCAGACATTTGATAAGCAATTCGTCAAAGCCCTGCCTCCATTGAAACCATCCAGCTTACCGATGATGTGCTTGCAAAGGCTGAGCCGATCGTCGTAAGCTCATCCTATCAGATCGCCCGGTGCTCTGCGCATCGCATCGGTGCAGATATTTCAAGTCGCCATGAATATCCTAATTCTTTTTGTAACGGTGAAACCCTGCAGGCTGTTCCCGCAGTGGAATTGTATGTTGCCTGGCTTTCAATTAACAGCCAATAGCAGGCTTGCCCCCTTTTTTTCTTTAAGGGTGGCCGGGGGGGGGATTTCGGAGTAAAGAGATTCAATCCGCCGCGGCGGGCGCTATGCGAGTTCAAGGCTAAAACAAATACAGAATTTCGACTTTCGCCGGAACAACAAACTGGGTTGTGATATGACAAGATTTATAAGTGTTGTGGTAATTACAGTTCTGTTGCTGCCTGTTGCGGCGGGCGCAACTTGCCCAGATTACGGGACGTTAATATTTGATAAATTTAATTCTGGCACTACGTCGTTTCAGGTTGGGTACAGCACAACATATCCAATACTGGCACAAGGTGATTTTGTACCCTCCGATAATGAAACCATCGGCTCTATGGCCCTCAAATGGCAGGCGGTCGGGGCGGGTGGCGTGTATCGAGTTGAAATATCTGAGATGAATGGACCCAGTTTAGGTTCTCAACTTGTAGCGGTTTCAGATAATGTATCTATTATAAACACCACAGAAGGGGGAACTGTATATAGATTCAAGAACCTCAACTGGGCGAAAAAAACTAGCAAAACATATGGTATTGCAGTAGCTCGACCAAATCGCGAGTTGAACACAACAGATTACGCGAAAGTTTTTTATTCAACCTCCGTCCTCGGAGTAAGCGGTATTCTGGGTTCGTATAATAATGACAATACTAAAAAAAGGTCAGGGCCGTATGACTTACAGATGCAGATGTACAGTAGTAGCATTGCACCACCTACCACATATGGAGACTACTCTTGTTTGTGGGATTATAGTGCGGGGGATGGTTTTAGCATAACAGGATATACGGGTACAGGTACCGCCACTATACCAGCCACGATCAACGATTGTCTGGTGAAAAGTATAGGTGTAGCGGCTTTTAGCAACATCTCCACAATTACGAGCGTTACGATTCCATCAGGGATTACCAGTATTGGAAACGGTGCCTTTTCAGGATGCACCAATCTATATAATTCCCATTTTCTTGGCAATGCGCCAACGATAGGAGCTAACGTTTTTGCAAATCATAAACTCGGGTTCACCGTTTATTATCCTGTTGGAGCTACGGGGTTTACTTTGCCAACGTGGAAGGGGTTTTTAAGTGCGGTTGAAACTACGCCTAGAACTTCTGCGATTTGGGATAGAAGTACGATTTTGACTGGCCTCCCAAGCTCCGTTATGGAGCCATCACTTATACAGCCAGAAAAAGGTCATTCTCAATTTTTCGACAATGATACCACTATCTGGAAAATGTGGTTTCATAGGCAACCATCGTCCGTTTCTGCTGTAACTGGTATTTGGTACGCCGAATCACTGAATGGTGTTGATTGGATCATGCTTGATACTGCCGTTGTCGCTAACCATAGCTGTGATTTTGTAATCAAAAACGGAGCAACATATTATATGTATGTGGCGGGAAACGCAAACACAACTCTTGATCTATTTGAGTCTACAGATGGGCGTAATTGGACGCTAACTCATGCAAATGTGATTCCGTTGGGGACTGCTGGAAGCTGGAATAGTCATATGATTGGCAATTCAGGAGGAGCTGTTGTTGATGGAACTCTTTATTTGTTTTTAGAGGTATATGGACATAGTTCTATAGATAATTCTACGGGTTGGAGCATCGGACTTTTTACCGCAACTGATTTTTACACTTTCACCCCCGCTGCAGGCAACCCAATTATTGTATCTCCATATGACGGTGATGTTGGTGGACCTACTGCTCCCTATCTCATAGGCGACACATGGTGGATTTGGACGCATGGTAATCCTGGAAATGTTGACGGAAACATAGAGGGTGATATTTACCGTTATTCCGCCCCTGCTCTTACTGGGCCGTGGACTAGAAATCCAGCGGGGATAACTTTTCCACGAGCAACTCAAGACGCGGGAATGGGCTCTTCTATTGGAGAAACTGATGACCCGCATGTAATAGAGGTGAATGGCAAAACTTATATGTACTACGTTGACTTGAATGATGGAACCACTGGGGAATATGCAGGTAATGATATTCTTATGAATATAAAACTCGCCATTGCAAACATGCCGATAGCGGTATTGGTTATGACAGACGAGTATGCTAGCAGTTTGTTTTATTTACAATTTCTTGCACCCAAATTACTATAGCCCAAAGAACGAATAACGGGATGGCTGCCCGGCCTTTAATAAAAAACAATCAGTGCGCTTTCCCATTTAATTTTATAGGCACCACACTTTTTCCTTGCAGATTGGAAGCCTGAAGGGCGCATGTTTTAGTATCGTTAAAAAGTGAGTAAAGGAAAACGAGTTAACTCAAGGCCTGAAAAAATTAAATAGTAGTGATATCGATAAATATCGACAAATGTTTATTTGCTTAACCTGTTCCTGGCAGCTATAATTATTATCCGTTACAAGCAGCGCATATTTTTCTCCAGGTATCATTATTCATGGACCGTAAAAAAAGAATCTTATCCCACTTGAATCTCAGTGGTCAAGGGCTGGAAATCGGCCCGAGCCATAGTCCCATAGCTCCTAAAAAAGAAGGTTACAGGGTTCATATTATTGATCATATGAGCCGTGAGCAGCTGCGTGAAAAGTACAAAAGCCACCAGGTTGAATTATCCAATATTGAGGATGTTGATTTTGTCTGGAAAGGAGAATCATACGCTGACCTGTCGGGGAAGAGAAAATTTTATGACTGGATCATTGCATCGCATGTCATAGAGCATACGCCTGATCTGATTGCCTTTTTAATTAATTGTGATGAGGTTTTAAAAGATGACGGCGCCATATCGTTGGCCATACCCGACAAGCGCTTCTGCTTTGACCATTTCCGGCCCATAACCGGTCTTGGCCAAATCATAGATGCCTATCTGCAAAAAAATAGCCTCCACTCTGCGGGCACAGTTGCAGAGTATTTTTTAAATGTGGTTTCACGGGCAGGCAGTATTGCATGGGACCCTTACGCGAGCGGTGAATACAACTCAGTGCATACCCTTGAAGACGCTCGCAATGGCTTTGATCGTGTCATGGCAAAAAAAGAATATATTGACGTACACGCGTGGTGCTTTACTCCGCACGCATTCCGTCTGATCATGCATGACCTGCATAGCCTTGGGCTTATCCAGCTCAGGGAGGTTGCATTCTTCCCGACAGAGGGGTTCGAATTTTATATAACGCTGGGCCGCAGGGGCAATGGCGTTAATATGAGCCGGCTGGATATGCTGAAAATTATAGAGGCTGAAGCAGCCAGTGGGCTTTCATGGAAAAGTGCGGCACAGGCCCTCGACCAACTGTACGCCAGGGTCAGGCCGCTGGCGGTCAGGCTGCCGCGATGGGTTAAAGCACTGGTCCGATGGGCAGCGCGCAGGCCGGGCTGAAAAAACGGATCGGATTTTGTATGGGACCTGACAGATACTTAATTGACCCGCAGTCGATAACCGACCCTTTAATCGCCCGATTGCCAGTTCCAATGGATGCTGATTTTAAGCCGGCCCACATCATGAAAGAGCTGCCTGTGGGCTATGTTCAATCCATAGAACAGGGAAAAAATGTAATTGCAGATTCCGACCTGCATAGCTATTACGATAAGCTATTAGCGATTACGCGAGGAGCATTTTTTTTATTTGAACGTTTGAGAGCTATCTGGTGTTTGAATACTACACAAGTAAAATTCAACCCATGAAGCAGGGAGGGATATGTCCCCTGGTCGTTCCTGCCCCCCCCTGGCTACCTTTCGGGTTTTCCTTCTTGACCTGTCTTTTCTTCTGCACTACTATTGTCCTGTACAACAAAGGAGATTAGCCATGAAAACAGATCATAAAATAACGCTGGAAATACCCGGAGAACTTTATGCGGGTATAGTTGATTTCAGAAAAAAGTCTCATATTCGCGACTCCAAGTCTGCGGTGGTTGAACTGCTGCAATACGCGCTCACCCTGCCGCCACACTTTAAAAGTTTCGACTGGAAAAAAGCTGAAAAGGAAGCATCCGCAGATATTAAAGCTGGAAAAGTAAAACGCTTCTCACGCGTAAATGAGTTCCTTGCAGAGCTGAAAGCATGAAGTTTGTTCGGGCGGATTCTTTCAAAAAAGACTACCAGGAGCTGCCTGCCCATATACAAAAACTGTTTGATAAAAAAAACTGGTTATCTCCAAAGCTGAAGTTGACTGTGGTAGCAATTCTCTTGAGCTCTCTGGATTTCCGCGTGCGCGGGAATGACAAGTTTTTTCAGTATATTTTCTCTCTAGCCGTCATCCCCGCGAAGGCGGGGATCCAGGTTTTGGGGTTGCTTCAGCTTTGTGGATAACCAAATAAAAAATTTCTGATTTTTGCAGTGAACATGCAGCATCCGTCCCTGAGGGTAAAAAAGATGCGGGGTTTTAAAAACCGATGGGAAGGCAGTATCAATATGTTTTACCGCTTCACCTTTGAAGTCCATGCCGATTATTATCTTTTCAGGCGCATCGGCCCTCACGACACCGTACTAAAAAATCCTTAAATCGATCCGTATAAAAAAATCTGCCGGTAGAACGCAACGATTCCCGTATAATCTGCAATCGTACAATCTATAGCCTTCAAGTTATTGATCTGTTTATGATGTCCTTAAGCATCAAGCCTGTCCAGTTCAACGACTGAACACTGTTCTTCCTCAGCCTTTTGAATGCGAAAGGGGAACTCACCCCCTGGGAAAAGATGTTCACAGCCAGGTTGTCTGCATCAAGCTGCGACAGATCTGAGGGTTTAAAAGCGGGTGGAAGAAGAAAATAGAACAGCCCCCGATACTCCTTCGCAGTGGCCGCGCCTTATGCTGTATCTTGTTTGGCTTTCAATTAACAGTCAACAGCAGGCTTGATTCCACTTGACTCCTGCGTGGGTAAGATAAAATGTCAACAAAGAAGGCGCGCGGGATTGAGGAACACTTATCAAAAATCAAATATAGACCCCTTTTTGTTTCTCCCAGCCCACATCTTGCGCCTACATTAACCTTGACACACAACTGCCCTTAACTTATATTCTGGCCATCCCGAAGCGAGTTTTTATCAAACCATTCATTGTGGCTGACAAGACGGGTTTTTATAACACAGGAGTAACGACCATGCAAAAGCATCTTACGGCAATTATAGAACGTGAAGGGGAAGGCTATGTTTCGCTTTGTCCGGAACTCGATATTGCCAGTCAGGGAGACACAATCGAAGAAGCTCGTAGCAATCTTCGGGAAGCGCTTGAGCTCTTTTTTGAAACAGCCGCCCCGCAGGAGATAAAGACGCGCTTACACGATGAATTGTACGTAACCAGTGTTGAGGTTGCCGTTGGGTAAACTCCGTGTCTTATCCGGGAAACAAGTGTGCACCATTCTTGTGGGTCACGGATTTCTTGCGGTGCGCCAGCGTGGCAGCCATGTGGTGATGCAAAAACGCCTTCCAGACACCACGATTACCGTACCGGTTCCAGACCATGTCGAACTGCGCATCGGTACTCTTCAATCAATCATCCGCCAATCCGGTTTGCCCAGGGGTGAGTTCGAGGAATGATCAAAAGCCCCAGGGGCTCAACGGGTCGCGCGAAGAGCCGGTAGGAATATAGTATGGAGGGGGGTGGGCTGATCGAGAATAATCTATTTTTTTGATCGGCTGAAGGTTGGCCAATACGGGGCAGTGTTGTTAATAAGATGATAAAGTCGTATGGGCAGGATAAAAAGATAAGAAAGAGGGTGCTAGGGATTGAAAAAATACTTCTCAAAGGTCAAACGTAGACCCGACCCCTTTTTTGCACAGGTGCATGATATTATTGAAGCTTTAAAAAAGGAAGGGCTGCTATGAAAGATATGATGAAATTCAAAGACTATTTCGGATCGGTTCATTACAGCGATGAAGACGGGGTGTTTCATGGAAAAATAGAATTCAT
>CAIWCT010000328.1 GCA_903911225.1 uncultured delta proteobacterium | reverse complement strand
CTGCTCGGCAAGTGTGCCGCCGGTAAAATGAACACCCGAGCTGGCAGGCACCAGCGGCGTAAGCGTTGTATTGGCCCACTGTACGAGTTTCTGCACCTCCGCAGTGTTTTTGGGCTTTACCACGGCACAAGGCCTCTTCTGGGGATTCAGGGTCTGATCCGTGGAATACAGGGCCAGCGTCTGCTCGTCATCAAGCACATTTTTCGCGCCCACGATATCCCGTAGCTCTTTCATCATAACGACCTCCTACGTTGGGTTCAAATTGATGATAACACCATCCAAAATAAGAAACTATAGCAAAAATATTTAGCGTAATAACCTTCTATAGCATAAGTAAATAAGGCAGCACAATATCTTTTTTGGCGCCTCAGGCACAAGAACCGCTACATTTTATTAAATATTAAAAAAACACTCTCCCCCCATCCCGAAAGTGTCGTACGGGCAGAGGGAAAACGGCTTTTTGCCTGTGACAAATTGTCATCTTTTTTTTATTTGACACCCTACCCCACTGCCCCTATAATGCCCGCATTATCAAAAACTTAGCGCGATGCGCAGCGCAGACACTTACCCAAAAAAGGAGACTTGAAGCATGGCAAGAATATTCAACTTCGCAGCAGGCCCATCCACGCTGCCTGTCGAGACCCTTCAGGAAGCAGCGGCAAAAATGGTTGACTTCGAAAACACCGGCATGTCTCTGATCGAGATGAGTCACCGGGGCAAGGTGTATGAGGCCGTCCACAATGAAACCATAGCCCTGATCCGGGAAATTCTGCAGGTGCCTGAAAACTATCATATTTTGTTTCTGCAGGGGGGCGCGACGCTTCAGTTCGGCATGATCCCCATGGCATTTCTGCAGCCGGGCATGACCGCCGACTATATTCTAACCGGCGCCTGGGCCAAAAAAGCCTGTGATGATGCGAAGCTTATCGGCACGGTAAACATCCCCTGGGATGGCAAGGACGAAAAATACACCCGCATGCCCGCCCAAAGCGAGCTGAAGCTCACAGCCGGCGCAGCCTATGTGCATCTGTGCTCCAACGAGACCATCGGCGGCATTCAGTGGCAGAATTTCCCCAACACGGGCGATGTGCCCCTTATTTGCGACATGTCATCAGACATCATGTCACGGCCCGTGCCGTGGGACAAAATCGACATGGTCTATGCCGGCGCTCAGAAAAACCTCGCCCCTTCCGGCATGGCGCTGGTCATTATAAAAGACTCACTTGCTCAAAAGGCGCGCAAGGATCTGCCTGCCTACCTGCGCTATGATCAGCATATAGAGAATAATTCGCTGTACAATACGCCCCCTTCATTCATCGTCTGGATGACGGGGCTGACCATGAAGTGGATCAAGTCGATCGGCGGGCTTGCCGAGATCGAGCGGCGGCGCAGCGAGAAGGCCTCCCTGCTCTATACCACCATCGAGCAGAGCGGCGGCTATTATAGAAACCCTGTGGACAAGGCAAGCCGCTCTCCCATGAACATCGTGTGGCGTCTGCCGAGCGAAGAGCTTGAAGAAAAATTCATCAAGGAAGCAAAAAAAGAAGGTTTCGACGGCCTCAAAGGCCACCGCTCCGT
>CAIWCT010000327.1 GCA_903911225.1 uncultured delta proteobacterium | reverse complement strand
GCAGCTATGAAATACGGCTGCGCCCCCCCCGGGAGCGCGACTGCCTGCTCAGTCCGGCGCAGCTGTACGCCTACCTGCGGCTTGCCAGAATGGCGCCCGACCCGGAGCATGAGGGGATATACCGGATTACGCTCAACAACAATGACGGGTTCATACCGCCGGGTTTGCTGTTTGGCCTTATGTATGCCTGGTATCTCGACAATACCTGCGCGCCTATCATGGAAAATGAAATGTCCATGCTGCACTGGCATGAGGCTACGCTTATACCGCATCAGGTGAAGGAGTTCCGGCGGAAAAAAGCTCTGATCGATTTTTTTAGAAACGAGATTTTCGGTTACAAGAACGTAGTATAATCGCACATTTTGCAGCGGTGAAGTCTTCTATTTTACAAACCTCATGGGGGAGCTATGGGAACATTATTTGGAACCGACGGCATCAGGGGCGAGGCCAATCGCCATCCAATGGACGCTTTTATTGCTTTTGCCGTGGGGCAGGCTGTTACGCATGTGCTGAAGAAAAAAGGCCATACAACCCGGGTGATCATCGGCAAGGATACGCGCATTTCAGGCTATATGCTGGAGAGCGCTCTTGAATCGGGCATCACCTCCATGGGAGGCGTTCCCTATCTGGTCGGCGTGCTGCCGACCCCGGGCATTGCCTTTGTTACTGAAAGCATGCGCGCCGATGCCGGCATTGTCATATCGGCATCCCATAACCCCTACCAGGACAATGGCATAAAAATATTCTCAGGCGCCGGCTTTAAGCTCTCCGATGCGCAGGAGGCTGAAATCGAGGAGCTTATTCTCGGGGGCAGGCTTCCCGAGATGGTGCCCCCGCCCCGTGACATGGGCCATGCATTTCGTCTATCGGATGTGCACGGCCGCTATATAGTATTCCTCAAAAGCACCTTCTCCCGCAGCCTGTCTATGGAAGGGATGAAAATCGTCATGGATACTGCCCATGGCGCCACCTATACAGTCGCCCCCGAAGCATTCACTGAGCTCGGGGCCGATCTTACGGTCATCAACAATACGCCCAATGGCCTCAATATCAATGACCAGTGCGGCTCGCAGCACACCGAGGCCCTTAAAAAGAAGGTTGTTGAAACAGGGTCTGCCATAGGGCTTGCATTTGATGGCGACGGCGACAGGCTTATTGCCGTTGATGAAAAAGGCAACACGATTACAGGCGACCAGATTCTGCTGATCTGCGCCCGCATGCTGCATGATGAGGGCAAGCTCACAAATGATCTCGTGGTCAGCACGGTCATGAGCAATCTGGGTTTTATTATCGCCTGCAAAAAATATGGATTCAAGCACCATGCTGCCCAGGTCGGCGACCGCAATGTGCTTGAGGACATGCAGCGCCTCGGAGCGGTCATCGGCGGCGAGGATTCGGGGCACATGATATTTGCAAATCACCACACCACCGGCGACGGCATCATTACCGCTCTGCAGCTGGTCTCTGCCATGCTCCGGTCTGGCAAGCCCCTTTCAGAGCTTGCGCGGCTCATGGACGTGCTGCCCCAGAAGCTTATTAATATCGATGTCGCGCGCAAGCCCGACATCGCAACCATTTCGGAGATAGTTGAAGCCATCAGGCAGGTTGAGGCCGAGCTTGGCGAGCAGGGCCGCGTGCTCGTTCGCTATTCCGGAACGCAAAACATGTGCAGGGTCATGGTCGAAGGCCCCACAAAGGAGCAGACTGAAAAATACTGCAGCCGGATTGCAGACGCGGTAAGGGCGGCGCTGGCCTGAACTTTGTCAGGTTCCCCAAAGCGCTCAGCACACCCTTCTCCTCTATCCGGCATTGCCATGTCAGCCCGCATCATGTGCAGATTTATGCTGTACACATGCAGCAGTACTGTGCAACTTTCTTTGTTGTTGAAACTATTCCCCCCCGTCACTCCCGCGAAAGCGGGAGTCCGGTTTTTGGAAGTTTTTGGGCGTTTTATGGATTCCTGCTCCCCGATCTGATCGAGGACAAGCTTTACAGAAATGACGTTCCCCGGGGTTCTTTTTATTATGTTGCACAGTACAGTTAGAGCATTTTTTTTTACTATAGTCGGTTTATCCATTCTGTCATCTCGACCGCAGGGAGAGATCCTAACACCTTGGTTGTCCCTCAGCCTAAGATCTCTCCCTGCGGTCGAGATGACAATGTGGCTACAGCTTTTT
>CAIWCT010000326.1 GCA_903911225.1 uncultured delta proteobacterium | reverse complement strand
TAAAATCAGTGGTGGGTGTAGCTCAGTGGTTAGAGCACCAGGTTGTGGCCCTGGGGGCCGAGGGTTCAAGTCCCTTCATCCACCCTCTCTTATTTATAAAAAAAACAAAGAAAGCCGATGCAGACCGCATCGGCTTTCTTTGTTTTATACGCTCTTGGCCATGGTGCTGGTCGCGGATTTCTGATTGTTCTAGCGCTGAAACCCGTGCGCCGCGCCCGGCAGTTGCTGGCTCTGCGGCTGTGACGGCTTCGGCGCTGTCTGCTGATGGCCCCCCGATGGTGATTGCTGAACCGGCGTATGTGTTTCGGGCTGTGAGTAGGCCGGTTGATGCTGCGGCTGGGGGGTTACCTCTCGTGGCTGCTGAACTTGCGGCTCATGCCGGACGGGCTGTTCAATATGGCGCGGCTGCTCAGTCTGGGTCTGCGTCGGAGCATGTGTCTCAGGCCTTGAGATAGCGGGCTGCTGTCGCGGCTCAGGTGTAACTTGCCGTGGCTGTTGTATCGTGCGTGGCTGTTCGACTTGCGGCTCATGCCGGACGGGTGGCTCGATATGTCGTGGCTGCTCAGTCTGGGTTTGCACAGGAGTATGTGTTTCAGGCTTTGAGACAGTGGGCTGCTGTCGCGGCTCAGGGGTAACTTGCCGTGGCTGCTGTATCGTGCGTGGCTGTTCGATTTGCGGCTCATGCCGGACCGGAGGTTCTACCTGGCGCGGCTGCTCGACCCGTGGTTCAGGATGTGCCGGTTGGTGGTCATCGTTAATCTGAGGCCTTGTATGCTCAGGCCGCTGAATCTGCTCCTGAGTTGGGGGCACCGGCCGATGGATTTCATGGCCGGGCAGCGTGCCGGGTTTCTGTACCTCGGGCGTATTCAGGACTGGCTGCCTGCCTTCTTCACCCTGCGGAGCATGGGGGCGCAGCGTCTCTGCAGGTTTGTTGAACGCGGGAGGTTCTGGTTTGCCTGCATGCTCTGCTGATTCAGGTCGTTTTGGCTCTGGCATCCCCCGATCCCTGTCAAAAGAAGGCTTGACGGGCTGTTGCGGTACTGCTTCATGCTGCGCGGGCAGAACTGTTCCGGAAGGCTTGAGCTCTCGGGTTGCAAACGGGGTGACCGCCCGGGGCTTGGCCACATCGCTTGCAGGCACCATCTTGTCGGTCACCTGGAAGGGCCGGCCTTTAAAAGTAGCGCCCGTATCAGGGCTGCCTATTTTTATACGGTCTGTTTTTTGCAGAATTGCAGGGGCATTGTCACGGTCGCTGCGCTTTGCGGCTCCCATGTTATTCTGTATGCGCTCAAGAACTGTCTGATGCGGTTTCTGGTGCACGTTGAGGTCGGCAAAGTTGTATTTCTGCAGCAGGTCTTTATGATTTTTGATGACCATGCTGTTTACAACCGGCGAGCCGCGATAGGCTTTGGCAATCGTTGCTTTGTCAACATTCTTGATACGGACGTCATTATAGTTGTTGACCGTATAGAAATTATTCTGATTTACCACCACGGCATGGTCTTCGTAATGATGCCTTCCGTGGTTATCATCGTGATGATCGCCGTGATGATGATCATTATCAAAATCGCCAACTATAATAACGGAGGGGCCCCAGTAGTTGTGGCAGTAATAGGGCTCATACGGGGCAAGGGGAACCCAGCCGACATAGGTTTCCGTGTAGATCCATGACACGCGGCCCGGATACCAGCCATAGCTGATCGTGTATGACGGCACCGCAGCAATGTTCACCGCCACAACAGGCGGAGCCCAGAACCAGCAGCGCGATGCATCGACATATACCCACGAGCCGTAATGGTGCGTCACGTAGCCGAACGGCTCTGCCGGGACCCATACCTGATCTCCATACCAGGTTGTCCAGCGGCCGCAGGTGTAGGGCGCCCAGCCGGCACTGACATGGGTGGGGCGCCAGAATTGGCGATACCCGCCATCGTAATAAACCCGCTCCCAGCTGCCCTGATCTTCAAGAACATAGGCCTCGGTGTGCAACTGCTCGGGAAGGTAGCGTACGGTCTCGCCCCTGGGTGCAAGCCGCTGCTCCCAGATGCGGTCACGCTCCGTGTTCCAGCTGTTCCAGGATGCATCGGTCATGCCCTCTCCTGATGCCACCTGCGAGCGGTTTGCCACAATGGATGATGATCCTGCAATGACCTCATATTTTGTTGTTCCCGCAGGGTGTACAAATTCGACCCTGCCCTTCACTCCGATCACTTCGACTGATTCGTCGCCCACATACAGGTCAAAGCTTGTGCTGGCAGGCGCTACAACCGACCCGAACGGTGTTGTGGCCTTGATGATGTTGTTTGGACTGTTGTTGTAGAACCGCGCTGTGCCCGAGGCTATATCGATTTCTGTCACATCATCGGTCAGCCGCAGCAGCTGAGCCTGCGTGCTGCCGCCAATGCGCAGCATGGTGCTGTTGGGCATGATGATTTCGGCGCGCGTGTTTTTGTCGGCATAGAGGGCATCCTCAAGTCCGAAAGGCGCATCTTTTACCGTTGCAACCCAATCTTTGGTTTCGGGCACATAGCGCAGCAACTGCCCTTCCAGGTGGTCTATATGGCCAACCAGAATGGGCTGTTTTTGCTGCTGTCCGGATGCAGGGGAAGCCGCGGTAAACAGCAAAGCTATAATCAGGCATGTCATCCATCTCATTGTTTTCATAGAATCACTCCTTGTGTTGTAATTAGTACATGCTTTGATCTATACACACAAGCCGTGCCATATGTGCGCTCATGCAACTAACCTGTTATAATAGCATACTTTTTTTCTATCAGCGTAAAAGGCCAAAAAAAAAGTGTCCAAATTATCAAACACCGTATGATAAATACACAAGAAAAATTAGATAATTAATCAATTAGGTGTGCAGGGCCAACGTCTTTTTTTTCAGACAAGGGTCTTTCGGCTTCTGCGCTGAAGGCAATGTCTCTGTTGCGCAGCTCGTAGGCCTGCGAAAGGAGATCGTCTTTTTGTTTTGGCTGTTCGAAAAGGCCCGGCTGATAGCGGTGCAGGCCGTATTTTTCCAGAAGCTGTTGTTCAAGTGCATGCTGCGGCAGGATGATCTCGCGGGATATGATGTGGCTGACCAGCACACCGCACGCGGCAAGCTCGCGGGCCACAAGCACAAAGCGGTGGCAGTCAAGGGGGTTTTTTTCGGCGCACATAATGGCGAGGCACATACCTTTTTTAATGCCCCTGATGACACGGTCAATACCTGTCTGAAATGCGGGCATGAGGCGCACGCGGCTGAAATCGACTTTGCCATCCGGAGTGAGCACCGAGGGCCTGCTGTGGCGGGCGCCGAGACTGTCCCCGAGATAGAGGTACTGTATGTCGGCAAGCTGCAGGTCGGTTCTTATGCTTTCGCGGTTGAACTGCGGATGGCGGCGGCTGTAGGGCGCGCTGCGCACATCGACCACGCAGGTGACGCCATTGGCTGCAAGCAGACCGGTGAAGTCGCCGATGCTGCGGTTTGAATGACCTATGCTGAAGCATGAAAGCTCTTTCACGGTTGCTCTTGTTCTGTGGTTGTGTATAATCGGCAGTGGGAGTTTTATACCTGTAATCATGATTTTTACAAAGAACTTTTTGCAAGGAGCAAGTCCCATGCCCGGCTTTGTCGTACAGAAGCATCATGCCAGCACCCTGCATTATGATTTCAGGCTCGAGAAAGACGGCGTGCTCAAGAGCTGGGCCGTCCCCAAAGGCATAGCGCCTGCCAAAGGTGTAAAGCGGCTTGCTGTGGAGGTTGAAGACCACGACCTTGAGTATGCGGGTTTCGAGGGTGAGATCCCCGAGGGGCAGTATGGTGCAGGCAAGGTTGAAATATGGGATTGCGGCGTTTATGAAGAAGAGCAGTGGCAGCCCGGCAAGATTGTTTTTGCCCTGCACGGCAAGCGTCTTAATGGCCGTTTCTGCCTCATCCGTTTCGCAAAGGCCGGAGAGAAGAACTGGCTGCTATTTGCATTATGAAAGGTGTGCCGGCAGGCTGGAGATTTTTCATGCTTATCGATACCCACTGCCATTTAAACGACCCTTCATTTACTGATACCCTGCCTGATGTGATAGCGCGGGCGCGGGCAGCAGGTGTATGCGCATGCATAGTCCCGGCCTATGACCGGGCATCTCTTGCCCGAACAGCGGCCCTTGCGCGGCAATATCCGGATTTTATTTTTCCGGCCTACGGCCTGCATCCCTGGTTTGTCGGCCATGGGCTGGACATCGATGAACTCAGAGGGTATCTTGCACAGCCCGGCACAGTAGCAGTAGGTGAGATAGGTCTTGATTTTTCGCCCGAATGCCCTCCGCCTGAAGCGCAGCTTGGGCCTTTCAAGCTTCAGCTTGATCTTGCAGCAGAGCTGCACCTGCCCGTACTGGTGCACTGCCGCAAAGCCCATGGCCAGCTGCTGAAAATCATAGAAGCCTATAAGGGGGAATTGCGCGGCGTGCTGCATTCATTTTCCGGCGGCAGGGATTTTGCGCTGCAGTTTATAAAGCTCGGTTTTTATATTGCATTCTCAGGCTCGCTCACGAGAACAACGGCGAAAAAATATCACAAAACCGCGGCGGGCATTCCCCTTGAGAGCATTCTTCTTGAGACAGACGCGCCATCCATTGCCACGGAAACAACGCCTGCCTCGCAGGTTGAGCCGCGGCATACCCTTGAGGTGGCCCGAAAAATCGTTGACCTTCGCAGCAGCACCTTTGAAGAGATAGCCCGGGCAACGAGCGATAATGCAAGGAGGCTGTTAGCCCTTAAGACAGTTGCCGTTGATGGCCGGCCCTTTGCTTGAATTGTTGATTTGCCGATGTAGGGGAGGGAGTTATCCCCTCCCGCAGGCGGGCGTAAAGCCCGCCACTACGTCGAAAAAAAATGATACGTCATCGTAATCTAATATTTTATTGTTGCCAATAACCATGGATCCACAGAAAGACCCGTTCATCAGAAATAAAATGCTTTTTGGCCTTGAGGGCTTTCAAAAACTGCAGGAGAGTTTCGTGGCCGTGGTGGGCCTTGGCGGTGTGGGCTCCTATGCCGCAGAGGCACTTGCACGTGCCGGGGTTGGAAGGCTTCGCATCATTGATTGCGATACGGTAAAACCATCAGACATCAACCGCCAGCTCATTGCGCTTTCCACAACTGTCGGGATGACAAAGACGCAGGCTGCGGCCGAGCGGCTGCTGGCGATCAATCCGCAGCTTCGGCTTGAGCCGGTGCAGGCTTTTTTCCATTTTGACACCGCCGACGAGCTTATTTCGGGCGACATCGATTTTGTCATCGACGCCATCGACAGCCTGAACCCCAAGGGCCAGCTTATCCGCCACTGCATGGAAAAAGGCATACCCATGATTTCCGCCCTGGGAGCTTCCAGCAGAACAGATCCTTTTCAATTGCAGCTTACCACTCTGAACAAAACGGTCAACTGCCCTCTTGCACGTGCATTGCGCCGTCACCTGCGTTTAAAAGGCATCAGGGACGATGGCACGGTCATCTATTCTCCCGAGCCGCCCCGCGACTCGCTTCTGCCGGTGCCCGAGCCAATGGTCGAATCAACGGATGCCTATATCCGCGGCAGACGACGCAGGTCGCTGCCGAGCATGCCGACCATTCCCGGTATCGTGGGGCTCATGGCGGCAAATTACGCAATTTTCGAGCTGCAGAAAAAAGGATAGCCCGACGCTCTGGCGCAATGGTTTTTTCTGTGATAGTATTTTTTTTCTGATATGAGACTTCTCAAAGGAGATGCACTGTGAATGATTCTGTGTTTGCTGCCGACACCTATATAACGCCGCCGGGCAGGGAAAAGTTGATGCACAGGCTGCTTTTTCGCTGCCGGATTTATTATGTTTTGCGCTTTATCGGCGTGGTTTTGCGATACTGGAACATCGCCCGCAAGGATTTAGACCATAAAACATGGAGCCGGGCATCCAGGGACATTTTTGAAGTCATCGAAGACTGCGGGGGCAGGTTTCATATTACCGGCCTTGACAATTTGCGCAAAGTCAAAGGCCCGGTCGTATTAGTGGGCAATCACATGAGCATGCTTGAGACACAGGTGCCGATAGGGATTATTTTCCCCTGCAAAAAGGTTGTGTATGTCATCAAAGAACAGCTGCAGACAGTGCCGTTTTTTGGTGCTTATGTAAAAAAATGCATCAGTGTCTCACGCAAAAGCCCGGCGGAAGACTTAAGGCAGGTGCTCATGCAGGGCTCGGAGAAAATCGCTTCGGGCCTCTCCGTCATTATATTTCCGCAGGCAACGCGCAGCGTGGAGTTCATGCCCGAGAAATTTAACAGTCTCGGGATCAAGCTTGCCAAACGCGCTGGCGTACCGGTTATACCAATGGCTTTAAAGACGGACTTCTGGGGCAATGGCACGCTTATAAAAGACTTCGGGCCCCTAAACCTTGGCAAGACGATACATTTTGAGTTCGGCGAGCCCATTGAGATTAAAGGCCAGGGCAAGCAAGAGCATGAGCACATCATGGAATTCATCCAGACCCGTCTTGCACAGTGGTGCGCTGAGGAGAAACAATCTTAAAGGAGAGCACTGCATGAAACTTATGGCAATCATCGGCAGCCCCCGCAGGGGCGGCAATACTGAAACTCTGGTCGATAAGGTTATTGAGGGGTATCTTAGCAAAACGCCGGCAGAGGTTGAGAAGATTTTTGTGACGGAAAAGAAGATTGGCTACTGCACAGGCTGCCTTTCCTGCACGTTTCCGCCGCCCGGCACAAAAAAATGCGTCATCAAGGACGACATGGCCGACATCATCGTGCAGCTGTCTTCGGCGGACGCCTTTATTTTCGGTACACCCAACCATATGCGCACAGTGAGCGCTCCGCTTTTGATTTTTCTGTCGCGCATGCTGCCGATTATGCAGTTTCTGCCTGACAAGGATGCAGAGGGCCGAATCATCGGCGGCGGCTTCACCTCGGCGCTCAAAGATAAAAAGGCAGCTATGGTCATCAGCCAGGGCGACCCTATTTTCTCATCATCGCTTGTGCATGCAGTGCTTGAACGCAACTTTATCGACTTTGGCCTGCGTCGCGTGGGCGATGTGATCAGCTCTGGCAATATGCTGCCCGGCGATGCAGCTAAAAAACAGGCAGACCTTGAGAAGGCGTTTCAACTGGGTGCGGCTCTGTACACCATGGCGGGGATGTGGTGAATTGAACAGTAACAGAGACAACCCGTCAATAAGTTGACGATGAGTGCAATTGATCCCATGCAATAGCAGGGGCGATTCACGAAGCGGCTCTACGGGGGAAAACACAGTTGCCGTGCGGCTGTTTTTTTTCAGTTTTGTAATAAATAACGGAGGATTGTCTAATGAAAAAGCATATTGATCCTGCTTCAGTTCTTTGCATGGGCGCGTTTTTTGTTGTGGTGCTGCTGCTTGCGCAGGTGGCAGGAGCCCAAACACAGAAAGCATCATCAATGGAGGCACAGAAGATGGAAAGCACAAACATTGGCATGAAGTTCCCGAATGTAACGGCAGACTCGCTTGCGGGAACCAAAGAGTCGATACCTGAATCGTGCCGCGGCAAGGTGACGCTTGTAGCGGTGGCTTTTCTGCGTGAAAGCCAGGGCCAGCTCGACTCCTGGCTTAACCCGTTCTACGAAAAGTTTGGCAAACGCGACGGGTTCATGTTTTATGAAATACCCATGATTTCTTCGGGCTACAAATTCATGAAGTTCGTCATCGACGGCGGCATGCGCGGGGGCATTCCCCAATTCAAGCATAAGCATGTAGTCACCATGTATGGCGATGTGGAGAAATATCTCACCGCCCTGAACCTCGACCCCCGCTACGGGTATGCCTTTCTGCTCGACCGCGAGGGCAGTATTGCCTTTCAGGCGCAGGGTGCAGCAACCGGGCAGTCGCTGCAGGAGCTTTTCATCAAGGCCGAAGCGCTTGCAAAATGACGCTGTGTTGGCGAAATGTGCCGCGCCTGTCATGGAGAACCATAGGGAAATGTTCGGGTAAATATAGTCCCCGTCAATAAGCAGTATCACTATTAATCAGCAAGGGAGAGAGGATGACACACATGAATCAAAAGAGATTTTTTGGTCTGTTACTGAGCTTCATGATAGCAGCGGGTTTTTTTGCGGGCGCCGGCTGCAAGCCTGCCCCGCAAGATAACTGCACCATTGCCGACAATGCGACAACACCTGCCCCTGCCTACGCCACCATTGAAAGCTTTACAACCATGTTCGGCAGGAATAAT
Source organism: uncultured delta proteobacterium (assembly GCA_903911225.1). Classification (GTDB taxonomy): domain Bacteria; phylum Desulfobacterota; class WTBG01; order CAIYCZ01; family CAIRTM01; genus CAIWCT01. The sequence goes on along the minus strand of CAIWCT010000326.1, from coordinate 13,637 downwards.
GACATGGTGGATATGTATTATCCCGCCGGCTTGGACAATGCAACAAAGCTGCCCATGGCGCTGCTGCTGCAGGGCGGAAGATGTGACAAGCAGTATTATTCAATGTTTGCAACCGTGGTTGCAAAGTACGGCTTCATCGTGGCTGTGCCCAATCATTATCATGCATTCAAGTTGGGGCCTATGGACACGGACGGCCTTTTCCCCGAAGGCACTCAGATGTATGACTATATCGATTACATGAAGGCGCAGAACGACAACAGCTCATCGCCTTTCTATAAAAAAGTTGATACGGCTAAACTCATGATGCTCGGGCACTCCTATGGCGCAGCCTGCACTATCTACGCCCTGCAGAACAACTGCGAGTACCCCTTCTGCACCGAGGCCGAGGCCGCTACGTTTAAGCGGCCCGATGAACTTAAGGCCGCAGCCCTCTGCGGCATCAACAGCAAGCCTCACGGCAAGCCTTTTGATTACAGAATTTATCCGACATACAATGATGGCTTGCCTTTGGCCTTCGTCAACGGCATCCTTGACAACAATGCCAAAGCCTCGGTCACCAAAAAATCTTATGCCAAGATCGCTGATCCGCCCAAAATGCTGGTCTTGATCAACGGCGCAAACCACTATGCCTCTCTTAATATAAATAATCCGCCGGCGCCGGGCGAAGGACTCGGGAAGGGCCCGGGAGAAGATCCCAATGTGCCCATTCTAACACAGGAGGTTTCCTCTGAGATTGCGGCGCGCTGGTGCGCCCTGTTTCTGCGGGCCTACGGACTGGATGATCCTCTGGCCAAGCTTTATGTGGAGCAAACCGGTAAATGCCTTGACGATCAGGTTGAGGTAATGATCGAAGCAGTACAGCCATAACCGTTTCTGCTGCTTGAATCGTTTGAGCCCTCCCCATCTCGTGATGGAGAGGGCTTTTTTTAAGCCGGTAAGGGTGAAAAACAGGCTCCCACGCCACTTGTGGGAGAGGGTTGGGGTGAGGGGCCTACAAAATCAAATATGAAGACGCACTTGGCTTGTTTGAAAGATGAGGTGGTTTATGCTACGTACAATATAGAATCAGGATCAAATTTGACTTGTTAATGCACATAGGGACTGTGGTATTCATATGAACTGTAAAAACCTGCTTATAGTGCTCCTGATTCTTTTGTGCTCCACACCCCTGCATGCAGCAGATCCCGCACGCAGCACTTCGGCGCCATTTTCAGCTCTCAATCACAAGTATGTTCTTATCGGTCTTGGCGACAGCCTGACCCAGGGCACCATGGACGGCGCTGATAACAGCCTCAATACGCAAAACGCCTATCTTCAGAAAATTTATGAATCATTATCGCAGGTGCAGGACACCGGTTTTATGCAGCCGCTGCTGAACCTGCGCGAGAAGCGCTTATATCCTTTCACCCTGCCCACCAATCTCGGCATTGATGGCTCCGATGTATTTCATATCGAAGGGCTCACCTACTACAAACGGGAAGGAGCCATGCAGACCACACGCAGCAGAGATTACCTCTGCAACGGGCTCCTGCCCTGGGTGCTGCACGACATCTATGATAATTCGCTCTATCCATACAATTTACTTACAGGTAATCCGGCATCGCAGATCGACAGCGCCATCTGGCTGCTCAACTGCCTGCATCGCCGTGAAGCTGCACGTGCAATCTTTATACTGTGGATCGGCAATAATGATTCCTCAAGTGCTGCTCTCGGCTATGGCACGAACAATCCTGTATTTGTGCCGCTGCCGTTTGCGCTCATTGAAAATTTACTCAAACCGGGCATAGCCGCACTGCTTGGCTGGGCGCAGGAAAACGGCAAAGTTTCATTTGAACCCTATACTCAGGCTTCAATCGAGCGCAATCTCACGGAGCTTGCTGATTTTGCAACCCAGTATGAGCATGCCTTAATGCGGCTTGAGACCAGTGTCGAGGGCCTGTATGAAACAACCGATGTGTTCCTCTGCACACTGCCCTATTACAGCTCGGTGGGGTATTTGTTTGATTCCGATGATCTTGAATTCTATCTGCGCAAAATTGCTCCGCAGTACAGCGTGCCTTCTTCCTTTGCCCGCGTGGCGGAGCCGGGAGAACCTGTCACGGATTTTACCCGCGGTGACCGCATCAACCTTATAACCTTTATGTGCATGTATGCCATGCTCAGTACCGGGGCTGATGTGAAAACGGTGAATCGGGTTCTTGAGACCGACGGCGTGCAGAATGACGGGCTGGTGCTGTCGCAATACGAGCAGGGGCTCATACGCACGCGCATTGACGGCTTCAATGATGCCATCAGGCAGGCTGCTCAGAAGCGGGCGGGAAACGTTCACCTGATTGATCTCGGCCCGTGGCTCAATGATATTCTTACCGGCAGTACGCCTTTTGAAGTTCAGGGCAGACGGATCACCCGAAAGTGGATTCGTGGAGGCTGTTTCTCTATTGACGGCGTGCATCCGGGGTATACGGGGCAGGCGATAATGGCTAACCGCATCATTGAAAATATAAATACAGCCCTTGGCCTGCAGGCCCCTCTGCTCGATACGGGTTCGATTATGGCGAGTGATCCATATATCGATAACGACGGCGACGGATGGGCTCCCGGGCCGGATTATGAAAGATCGGGATTGACCGGTATGCTTTTTCTTTTCAAGGATCCCGATGATACCGACCCTGCTGCGCAGCCCGCACTTCCCGCTGATATTTGGATTAAGCTTTCAGAGGCGATACTGAGGCTGATGTAGAGTGTTTTTTATAGCCGATAGAATATACATTAAAGGAAGCTGATCCTGTAGCGCAGTTTTTGCAGCATGCGTTGCTTTATTCCAGGAGCAAAATCCCGGCGTTTACCCCTCGTGTTTACTCAACTGTTTTACCAACGTTGCCTAATGCCCCCATGTCTATCCCCGGGCAGATAAGTTTTGATTTGTTTTTTGCAGGCCGTCTATATTAAAATAAGCTATAATTACGGTCGTATTTCAAAAGAAAGCATCTGGTCATGTTAAAGCAAAAAATAAGAACCAAAAGTATATTGATCGTAGAAACAGGCATGTTCTGTGTCATTCTTATGACCATCTGGCTGGATGAATTTCTCGACCTGCCGCAACGCCTGCTTGGTGCGCCGGCTACGCCATATAGAATTGAGGAATATCTTCTTGAAACGGGCCTGATCGCTATCGTTGCTATTATTGTTATTGTAATAACTTTTGTAACGCTTAAAAAGATAGAACGCCTCGAAGGTTATCTGCGCGTCTGCGCCTGGTGCAAAAATGTCTGGCTGGACGGACGATGGGTGAAATTTGAGCAGTACATGGAAGCCCAGCATGCGCTTCAGTCAACTCATGGCATCTGCGAGAAATGCCATGAAAAGCTTATGCAGGAAACCCATGGGCATGCCGCAGTGAAGGAAAAACCCTAAAATCAAGCGGATCTTTTCCGGTGCTGAGTCCCCCAAGAAGGACCGCTGTTTTTAACCAGTAAAGCATGGGGGAAACAAGTTTGAAACATGTATCTGCAAATATCTGCGCCGGCCACCTTCTTTTTTTTATGTGCGCAGGCTATAGTTGTACATGATCCTGAATTGAAGCGTATCAGGGTGTCACATTTAAAGGAGATGCCATGCCATTTATAATCGACCAAAATCAGTGTGTTCAATGCGGCTCCTGCATCGGTAACTGCCCGAACCGCGCCATTGTTCGCAGGGGCGCTGAAGTAATTATTACGGATATGTGCTGCGACTGCGGAACCTGCATACCGTACTGCGGGGTAAGTGCCATTGCCAGGGGAAAAGAAAAAGTCGAGTTCGGCAACACACAGCTTGATGCGGCATTAAAGAAAAAACTTTCATTAAACCGCGACATTGTTGCAATGAAATTTGCCGATAAAGCTCCCGAAGGGGTTTCGTCGGAAGACGGGCTTAATTTTTGGTGCCATATTTGCGGCGATGTGTTTGAAGGAAGCGGAATACCGCTCTTTTTCACCGCAAAGAACAGCATGTGCGGCGGATCAATCGCGCTGGGGCTTGGCGCACGAAGCGTCAGCCGGGAGGATGTTTTAACCGTGATGCAGGTCGTTGCCGGTGATGGCGGGTACTTTGCAAACAATGAATTGTTTACTCAGGCCAGATCTCAGTTCCCGAAATATCCCAGGATGTATGGAGGCATTATTATTGGTTCTCTTGCACAGATGAAAATGCCGGATATGATTCTCATCCCGCTCAATGGAAAACAGATGTGCATGGTTTCAACCGCATACAGCTTTGAGACCGGTGAGATTATCACCGGCAATGCGGGCGGCGGCACGTGTCTGGGCACCGTAACGTTGCCCTTCCTTGCAAATAAGCCGGTTTTTACCTGCGGAGATCACGGGGGCAGATTGCATATGCGCCTCAGAGACGAGGAAATCCTTGCCTGCATTCCGTATCGCCTTGTTCCCGGGCTGGTGAAAAATCTCGATAAGACAATTTATAATCAGGAATAAACGCCTCTGACTGCAGATAAATCAATAGCAATTACGATTTTTCGCAGCGGCGAACTTCTGCAGCAGCTTCTGCGGGTTTTTGTTTACCCGTCACTTCACCAGCGCATTATGAATGGAGAGCAGGGCTTTGTCGGCATCCTGGTCATCGATGACGCAGGAGATGTTTATCTCTGATGCGCCCTGCGAGATCATTTCAATATTGATATTCTCACCTGCCAGCACTGAAAACATTTTACCTGCAAGCCCTACGCAGTGGCGCTGGCCTCGTCCGACAAGACTCAAAATAGCCAGATCGTTTTTAACGGATACGCTGCCGAGCAGCTCCAGATCGGCAATGGCGATCTGCAGACGCCCGCTATTCTCAACGGTTATGGAAACGTTGACCTCGGAGGTCGAGATCAGGTCGATCACGATGCCGTGCTTTTCAAAAATATTGAAAACCTTGGCCATGAACCCATAGGCCATGAGCATGCGGTTGGAGTTGATGTTTACGACCGTGATGCCGCGCTTGGCAGTTACTGCAGTGGCGGGCTTGGCCGGGGCAAGGCTGTCTGCGTTCGGATCAACGATGGTGCCGGGCAGTTCGGGCTTGAAGGTGTTTTTGATGTGTATCGGTATGCCCGCCCGCACGACCTGCTCCATGGTGAACGGATGAATGACCTCTGATCCGTAGTAGGTGAGCTCTGCTGCCTCTTCGGGCGTTATGGCCGGCAGCACCACAGCCTCCGGCACCTTGCGCGGATCTGCAGAGAAAACGCCGTCGACCTCTTTCCATATCTGCAGCTCCCGGGCGCCGATGCCGGCGGCGGCAAGGGCCGCAGTCAGGTCGGTATATCCCCGGCCGATGCTGTTTATAATGCCACCGGGCACAAAGCCGAAATAGCCCGTCAACACAGGTACTTTGCGGCCGCAGGCCTCGATGCGGCTGCGCAGCTGCGCCTGCGTATAGGCGTAGAACTCCTGGTTTGCCTCCTTGAACTCTTTTTCGATGATCAGGGAGAGGTCAACGAACTCGGCATCGATGCCCATGCTGTTGAGAAGGCCCGCGAAGATACAGGCCGAGAGCTTTTCTCCCATGCCGATGATGACATCCTGCGAGCGTGTCGACATTTCGCCGATGACGCTGATGGCGCCGAGAAACGATTTAAGCCCCCGCAGCTCCTCTTTGATTTGCTCGCTGACCTGCTCATGCAGCTCTCCGTTCATGAGCTCGTTTATGGTTTCCAGATGGTGCTCTTCGATGAAGTCGATGATGCCATGAAAGTCTTTTTTTGCAAGGGCGGCGTCTGCTGCCTCGATGAGCTTGCTTGTAGTGCCCTCGGATTTTACATAGCTGCTCATGGCCGACAGGGCCAGCACGACCCGGTCGCTTTTCAGGCTGTTTTTAACAATCCCGGCAACCCCGCGCATGCGGTCGGCTTTACCAAGGCTGGTTCCTCCGAATTTCTGAACAATGTACTTCATGCTGATCTCTCCCAACGGTTTTAAAAATAGCTTTAACTGTATAAGTTTACTCGGCTTTTTTTGCAAGTTAAATCTTAGAGCACCGCGCGCAGTTCAGGCGCTGAGCCCCTGGCGCGGATGTCTTCTGTTGACATGGCGGCAGGGTTGGTTTAATAGTGGCTTAATAATTGATTCTCCGGAAAACCCTAACTTTAGAGGAGCCGCCATGATAGGAATTTTGATTTTTTTAGCCATCGTAGCCGGTAGCATTTTTTATATTATTTCTCTTTATAACGGCCTTGTCACCAGCCGCAACCGCTACAAGAACGCGTTTTCACAGATCGATGTGCAGCTCAAGCGGCGCTACGACCTCATCCCCAACCTTGTGGAAACGGTCAAGGGCTACCTCAAGCACGAGCGCGAAACCCTTGAGGCCGTTATTTCCGCGCGCAACACCGCCCTTGCCGCAAGCAAGCAGGCCGCCGGCAACCCCGGCGACCCAAAGCTCATGCAGGCTCTGGGCGGCGCCGAAGGAATGCTCACGGGGGCATTGGGCAGGCTCTTTGCCGTTGCCGAAAGCTATCCCGACCTTAAGGCCAATCAGAACATGGCGCAGCTGCAGGAAGAGCTGGCCTCGACAGAGAACCGGGTCTCGTTTGCGCGTCAGGCCTATAATGACGACGTAACGCTCTACAACACGGATCGCGAAAAATTTCCCGCCACTATCATCGCAGGCATGTTCAACTTTACTGCTGCCGAACTTCTGGAGTCGACCGAGTCGCCCGAGGAGCGTAAAGCTCCGAAGGTTTCCTTTACCTAACGGCCACGCGGGCGCAGGGCAGTGGCCGGAATGAATTTTTTTGAGCAGCAGGACAGGGCTCGTAAAGCCACACGCAGGCTGGTGGTGCTGTTTGCCATTGCCGTGGCCGTTGTCGTGTTCAGCGTTTATTTTGCCGTTAGAACCGTAAGCTACAGCTATAACGGCAAGACGTCACTGCGTTCCTACCCGGCGGCAAGGGCTCCCTTTGTCTGGTTTCATCCTGAAACTTTCTGTTGGGTGGCGGGTATCACGGTGCTCGTTATCGGCCTCGGGGCGCTGTCAAAGATGCGGGCGCTGAGGCAGGGCGGCGGCTATGTGGCAGAGCAGCTCGGCGGCAGGCTCGTATCCCCCGACACCACCGACAGGCGCGAGCGGCGGCTGCTCAATGTGGTGCAGGAGATGGCAATCGCTTCGGGCGTGCCGGTGCCGCTTGTATATGTGATGGACAATGAGGAGGGCATCAACGCTTTTGCTGCCGGCTATGACCCTGCAAGCGCTGTGGTGGCCGTGACCAGGGGCTGCCTTACCATGCTCAGCCGTGACGAGCTTCAGGGGGTGATAGCCCATGAATTCAGCCATGTTTTAAGCGGCGACATGCGCTTGAATATTCGCCTTATCGGCCTGCTTGGCGGCATCATGGTAATTGCCGTTATCGGTAAAAATATATTGATCCGCAGCCGCATCAGCAGCAGGGATTCTGTGCCTGTTTTTTTTGCCGCCATGTGCTTCACGATAATCGGCTACGGCGGCGTCTTTGTGGGCCGCATCATACAGTGCGCCGTGTCGCGGCAGCGCGAGTATCTGGCCGACGGAGCTGCTGTGCAGTTTACCCGCAACCCCCTCGGACTTGCCGGCGCTCTCAAGAAGATCGGCGGCTTTGCAGACGGCTCGCACATCGGCTCACCCGACGCAGTAGAAATGTGCCATATGTTTTTCGCAAACGCCATGGCCTCGCTTTTTTCAACCCACCCGCCCCTTGAAAAGCGCATCAGCCTGATCGAGCCGGGATTTACCGGCCGGTTCAAGGCAGTGATGCAGGCCGATGCGGCAGCTGATATTCCTGATGAGGCGCCCCTGGCGCAGGCAGCGCCGGTGTCACGGGTTGCCGCCTCGGCAGGAGCTGCTGTGGCCAGCATTGGTACGCTTACCCCTGAACTGGTGAAGCAGGGCAAACAGATGCTCTCCGGTATACCCGAAAAGTTCAAGGCTGCCCTGGAGCACCCGCTGGGCGCCTCTGCAGCTGTGTGCTGCCTGCTGTTTGATGCGGACCCCGAGAAGCGGGGTGTGCAGATTCGCGAGCTTCGAACGGCTGCTTCGCAACTGCTGGCCGGGGAAGTCATGCGACTTGCGCCGGCTGCCGCGGAGCTGGACGTGAACATGCGGCTGCCCGCTCTGGACCTTGCTGTGCCGGCGCTGCGGCAGCTTTCTGCCCAGCAGCGCGAAAACCTTATGGCCTGCGTGAAGCTGCTCATCGAGTCTGACCGCAAGATAAGCCTCTTTGAATTTTGCCTGCATACAGTCCTTTCCCGCAGGATTGCCTCTGCCGAGGCGCCTTCGCGCAAACAGGGCGTAAAGCCGGGGACGCAGGAGTTTTATGGCCATGCCGCCACGCTGCTCTCAGCCCTTGCCTATGCAGGCCAGTCTGATAAGAGCCCTGCGGGCAAGGCTTTTGATGCCGGCGCCGCCAGCATGAAAGGCGCGCCAGAGGTTTTGCGCATACTGCCTGCTGCGGAGCTGAAATTCCCCGCCCTGGGGTTGGCGCTCAAGCGGTGCGCGGACGCCGATCCCGGTCTCAAGCAGCCACTGTTTGAAGCCTTTGCCCATTGTGTGCTGCATGACGAGGAAGTCTCTGTTACAGAAGCCGAGCTTTTGCGGGCTTTTGCCTATTGCCTTGACCTGCCACTGCCTCCGTTTCTTCCCGTGGCTTGAGACCGAAGGGTGCGCATCTCACTCCAATCTTGATGAAATCGTACAAAGCCGTCACCCCGATGAACACCGGGGTCCGGAAAAGCTTTAACTGGTTTAAAAAACCTGATGCCGGCTTGGGCCAATATGACGATAAAGCGGCATTTTTATATTGCTTGCGAGGTTGGAAGCTTAACCCCTTGATTTTGCTTTGGTCTAATATCTATGCCTGTAGTTGAGATGACAGAACAGTTAGTCCTCTTATAGTAAAAAAATGCCGTGATGCCAGCCGTAACGGAAAAGTTTTAGTGGTGAAAAGTTAGTTTTCTAACATTTTTGATTTTTTGGCAATCGTGTGTTAGACTTAACATAATAAAAATATTAATTGAGGAGATGCCTTATGAGACTTAAAGGTAAAACAGCACTTATAACAGGGGCGGCAGGTTGTATCGGTTTTGCAACGGCACAGCGTTTTGCCGGGGAAGGAGCCACGGTCATCCTCAGTGATATAAACCGGGACGCCTGTGCCGGGCGTGTGAAGCAGATAGCAGTTGCCGGCGGCATAGCCGATATGGCCATTGCCGACTTGGGCAAGGAGGCACAGGTTGTGGCCATGTTTGAAGATATAAAGAAAAACCATAAGCGCCTCGATATTCTTGTGAACATTGCCGGCGGCGACTATGAGCCCATGACCGGCCTTGAGGACATCACCGATGAGGGTATCAACCGCAACATCGACGCAAATCTCAAATCCTGCATTTTTTGTTGCCGCGAGGCTTCGAAAATGATGATGGAGCAGGAGTACGGCAAGATCGTCAACATGTCATCTATCATGTATCGCGGGGCCACCTCGCCCATGCAGTTCACCTATTCAGCCTCCAAGGGCGCGGTTTTTTCTTTTACCCGCGGACTTGCCATGAACCTTGGCATGTTCAATATTAATGTAAACGCCATTGCTCCGGCCTTGATTGAGGTGGAGGCGCTGAAGCAGGGCATGGGGCAGGAAATGTGGGATGCCGTAGCCGAGGACTGCAAGACGCGCTATCCGATCGGACGTGTCGGCCAACCTCTGGATGTGGCAAACCTTGCGCTTTTCCTGGTTTCTGAGGAATCATCCTTTATTACCGGGCAGGTGATCGAACTCTCTGGCGGCATACGCCTGTAAAAAATTAATCATTGAAGGAGGAATTGAGATGAATCATAAGGACAAAGTCGCAATTATCACAGGATCAAGCAAGGGTATAGGGAAGGCAATGGCATCTATTCTCGCTGATGAGGGTTGTCATATCGTATGCGCTGCGCGCTCTGTAGATAAGCTTGAGCAGGTGGTAGCCGGTATTCGCGCCAAGGGGCGCAAAGCCCTGGCCGTGGGCACTGATGTGAGCGACCGGCAGTCGGTGCAGAGCATGGTTGGCGCAGCAATGGCGGAGTTCGGCCGGATTGATATTCTCATAAATAATGCCGGCGGACCTCTTGCCGGCATTCCCGGCATGGCGCGGCCCGTGAACGACTCAAATGAGTTTTTTGATGTGATGGAGAAAATGACGTTCGCCAATATTGACGATAAAGACTGGGACGCGATTTTTAATATAAACTTTTACGGTGCGGTATATGCCTCAAAGGCGGTTCTGCCCATCATGATGAAGCAGGGGGCGGGGCATATTATCAATATAAGTTCAAAGGCGGGAAAGATAAAAGCCGACATCGTGCCCGGCATGATAGCCTATGCGACTGCAAAAGGCGCACTGTCCCGTTTTACGGAAGCCCTTGCGTATGAGCTGATGTGCGAAGTCTCTCCGATACGGGTCAACGCCATCAGCCCCGGCAATGTGGCGGTGACGATGCATGAGAACCTGTCACCTGAAGAGCTTGAGGGATATCGCAAGCCCGAAGATATAAAAGATGTCCTCCTGTTCGTCCTTGATACGGAGAAATCGGTGAGCGGTGATATCTACGGCTCAGAGACCATGAAATCGTGGTATGAGGAAATCAGGGAAGGCATATAGGGCCGCATATTTTGCATGAGAATTTTTCAGGTTCCAAACTGGCGCCTGCCGGTTTTAGATGTTACTAATAAGAATGAGAGCCTGAATATAGCAGCCATGCGCAGGAGAGGCGATCCGTATCAGTGACCGCCTTTTTTGTACTGTGCGGCTGCGTTTTGCATGCAAAATACTGTTTTGAAATTGTGGAAAATGCATGAGTGAATTTTTAAACTACCAGATATCTTCACGCGGCGCCCCCCTGAAAAGAGAGGATATACGCAGGCCCGGGGGTATTGCCATTGTTGCACCCGAAAGGAGCCCCGGCGGGATCGAAAAAGGACCCAACGGTTATAAAGAGGCTGTTGCAGCCTCGATAGCAGGCCCGGCAATTATACAAGGCTTATTGCAGGCTTCTTTTGACCCCGTTTACGTGCTTGATCCATATGGCCGGCTGCTTGATGTAAATGAGGCTGCATGCCGCAGGCATGGCAGGAAAAGCAGTGAACTGCTTGGCTGCTTTCTGTGGGATGTTGCGCTTGAGGTTGTACCGCGGAGCTGGCAGGCCCGGATCGGGAGCGTTTTGACATCGGGCAAGGGCGCGCACTTTGAGGACGAGCGGGACGGCTGCTTTACCGAAAGCTCAGTTACCCCCGTTTGCGGCGATGATGGCCTGCCTTCAAGCCTCATTGTCGTCTCTCGCACAATAACCGATGCCGGGCAGCTGGAACGGCAGCTCCGCAGGTGCGAAAAAATCTTTGCCAATGCACAGCGCATGGCAAAGGTGGGCAGCTGGGATGTTGATATGAATTCCTTGAAAACGCAATGGTCCGATGAGTTGTACCGGATTCTGGGATATTCACCAGGTGAAATCGAGCCATCGGTCGACTTTTTCACGGGCCATATCCATCCCGATGATCGTGAGCAGTTCCTTAATCGCAGCACAAAGCATGGCGTGGGCGATTACAACCTGCTGGGCACGCACGCGGAATACCGTCTTTTTGCACGCGATGGCTTGCTGAAATGGGTGCTCGGCAACACCGAGGCTGAATATGATGATGCGGGCAACATATGCCGCATCTCCGGTACGGTTCAGGATATAACTGAGCGAAGGCAGATGGAAGAGGCGCTGCGGGGCAGCGAGGAGAAATTCCGCAGCTTGTTTATGGGCTCAGGCGATGGTATAATTCTCTACGATCACAGCTGGAGGATTATAGGCTGGAACAAAGCAATGGAGCGCATCACCGGACGGGCTGAACAGGATTTTATCGACAAATATGCCTGGGACATGGCGTATGAGTTTCTTCCCGCAGACAAAAAAAAGCCTCCTGTGCTTGACATGCTTAAGGCCCAGCATGCCGCATCTTTATTGCAGCAGGAATCTGCTGCCGGCGAATTTACGATGTTTTTGCTTGACGGGGTGTCCCGGATAATTTCCTACAATACGTTTAAAATACCGGCAGGCGCTCAAGTAATGTATGGCAGCATTTTGCGGGATGTAACCGGCCAGAAGATTGTAGAAATTGAGCAAAAGAAGCTGATCGCAGAGCTGACCGATGCCCTTGCTCAGATTAAGACCTTAAAAGGCCTGCTGCCGATCTGCTCATCATGCAAGAAAATCAGGGATGATATGGGGTATTGGAATACGCTCGAAAAATATATCATGGAGCATTCCGAGGCCGAGTTCACGCATGGCATATGCCCTGACTGCATCAGGAAGTATTTTCCGGAAGCGTTTGAAGACGAGCCATGAAACGATGATGTGCAGGCTGTGTTGAACTAGACTGAATAATGGCTGTTTGATCATAGGTGTCAGGGGGAAAAGATAATGCGAAAAATTACAGTATTCATGGCATGCGCTGCTTTTGTTTTTTGCATCGTATCCTGCCGCAAGCCCCCGAGCCCGCCTGTTCAGGCTGATACGGGCTATGGCTCAACAGAGCGCTACATAAGTGATAATTTTACCCTTTTAAGCGTGGGTAGTGATACCGACGGTACACAGGCATGGTATTTTGTGCCCGATAAGCTCAAAAACGGCGCTTCCGCACCGGGGGTCATTTTCCTGCACGGGTACACAGCCATAGATTTTGAAACTTATTACGGTCATATAGTTCATCTGGTAAAACAGGGCTATATCGTTATCTATCCCGAATATCAGCGCTCCGATGATAAAGCATCAACGGAAGATCTCAATCAGAGCGTTATGCTTTCCCGGGCAGTGGATTCGGTTGATGCAGCCCTTGCAAAGCTTGGCGACACGGTCGAGATGGATAACCTTACCGCTTACGGCCATTCCCTGGGCGGCCTGTTTGCTTTTTGCTGGCAGGGCGCAGGCGGCGCACCGGTTCGGCGGATTGTCATGTCGCATGCCAACATGGACCCGTCGACAGGCATACCGTCATTTGTTATCGGTCTCGTGACGCTCATCGAGTACAAAGACCCGGTCTATGGCCCGGCCGTTAAGGTGCCGGTCATCATGTTGTGGGGAAACAGCGATACCGACATTGCGCCGTTTTCCCAGCAGCAGGAAGCATATAAGCTAATGGAGAATGCGCCGTCAAAGGTGCTGTATGCAGCACAGTCCGACGCCCATGGCCTTCCGCACCTGACAGCCAGCCATGCGGCCCCCATATCGATGTTCAATGAGCGCACCGGGCAGTCGCAGCAGGACGCACTTGATTACCGCTTCTATTACGCCGCTCTTGATGCAGCCCTTGACGGGCAGGACAATGTAACCTTTGCTATGGGTAACTGGAGCGACGGCACGCCGGTGAAAAAGGTCGAGCAGCTGCTGCCGGAGTAATGTCGTTTTGCCATTTGTCGATGTCAGTGCCGTAGCGACTGTATTGACAATCAACAGTCTCTACCAGCTTCGAGGGCGGTGTGGCAGAGCAGATAGTACCGTTGCAGTTTGATGAATCATACCAGGGTGAGTAAAGCGATAACCAGCTACCCCCGCCAGCTACGGTCCAGGCCAGAATTTGATAGGTGCTACCGGCGCCTTTATCCTGC
>CAIWCT010000325.1 GCA_903911225.1 uncultured delta proteobacterium | reverse complement strand
CGGGGGATCTCAACTGTCTTGATACTGCTCTTTGTTATCACCCAGGCATAGGTTTTATCCTGAGCGGTGTAGTATTCAAGGATAGTGGTATCGGCATCAATTAACTTCTGCAAATCTTCTGCTGCTATGATTTCCACGTTTACAAGTGATGACACTTCAGAGCCTGAGAGCTTTACCTCATTCAAAAACTTCTCATACTCGGCTGATGCCTTTGCAAACTCCTTTGATACCTGGGCAAGGTCCCCTGCCGGGGCCCGGGTGCCAAGCTCCGCAAGCTTTGTGAGCCTTGTTCTCAGCATGGCCACCTGCTGCTGCAGCTCGTGGTCTTTTGCAAGCACGGCGCTGTCCTGACTGGTTTTACCGGTACTTCCCTTGCCGGCAAGCTGTTCAAGAAATAACCGCGATTTAACCATCTCGGCATACTTCAGGGCTTCTTTCTCACAGCCTGTCTTCCCCTCTTTCAAAAGCACCCGCACCATGCCCTCGTAAGGTTCAATGCGTTTGAAATCAGCGCCGACTTTGCCTGCCATGAAATTACGTTTTGCTGAAACGCTTAAGGTTTGCCACTGCTGTTCGTTCAGATCGATTGCTTTCTGGAAATTGGTTCTGGCTTCTGTGTAGCTCCTCTGGCCTTCATATGCCAGGCCGAGTCCGGTGTAGTCGGTAATAAGCCAGTGAGGGAGTTTTCTGTCGCTTTTAAGATCATTATCCAGTGATTTCTGAAACTGTTTTTGTGCTTCAGCAAACTCTTTCTTTACCAGGTAGTATTCGCCAAGACCCATGGCATTATTTGATTCATTATACACTTTATATGCCTCATTAAGCCTGCCAGTGGCCAGATGTAAGGATGCCAGGTTGTTAAGGCTGATGGCGACAGAGGGGTGGTCAGGCCCGAGGGCTTTCTCATAGATCGCCAGCGCGCGTTTGTATAGCGGCTCAGCGGCGCTGTAATTGCCAAGATTATTATACAGCATCGCCAAGTTGTGAAGGCTTAAAGCGACACCAGGATGGTTGGGGCCAAGGGACTTCTCTCTGATCGCTAGCGAGCGTTTAAACAGCGGATCAGCAGCGCTGTAGTTACCAAGTTTATAATACAACTGTGCCAGGTTGTTAAGGCTGTTGGCGACATCGGGGTGGTCAGACCCGAGGGCTTTCTCACGGATCGCCAGCGCGCGTTTGTACAGTGGTTCGGCTGCGCTGTAATCGCCGAGATCATCATACATCGCCGCCAGGTTGTTGAGGCTTGTGGCGAAATCGGGGTGATCGGCACCCTGGGCTTTCTCCTGGATCGCCAGCGCGCGTTTGTACAGTGGCTCGGCTGCACTGTAATTGCCAGAGACAGAGAAGAGTTGCCCCAATAAGTCACAACTTACAGCGACATTCGTATGCATCGTTCCATTTTCTTTTTCGAACATTTCAAGAGCTTTTTCTACGCGGGTGATCGCTTCGCTGTATTTGCCCTGCTCTTTTAATTTTGCTGCCGTATTGAAAGCCTCAAGAGCTGCTGGCGATACGACGGCATTGCCCTGCGCTGCCCCTGCTGCATTCTGACCAAGCGGGATGTCGTTATCCCACTCCCCGGTATGCTTACTGCTGTCAGGCCAGATTTGAGTTCCATGGCCATGCCGCTTGCCATCCCTCCACTCGCCAATATATTGACTGCCGTCTGACCCGATAGCAGTTCCCTTACCATATTGCGCACCGTCCCTGAAGTCGCCTATATACTTGCTGCCATCTGCCTTGGTAAAAGTTCCCTTGCCATGAGGTTTACCGTCTTTCCAAACACCGGCATATTTATTACCATCAGCATCAATATAAGTCCCCTTGCCATTTACGCAGTTGCCGCTAATGCAGCCCTTCGATGTATTTACACTTTCGGCTTTTGCACCGGCATCTTTCGCATTATTAAGGTATTTCCCAGCCTTTTTTGTGTCTCCGGCAGCCTTGTACAGTTCTGCAAGGGTTTCAAGATTTACAGCAACAAATTGATTTTTTTCTCCATAAAGCTTCTTGAAAATCTCAAGGGACTTTTCAGCATACGGAACCGCCTCTTTGTATCGGCCCTGATCCTGCAGTTCAACGGCCTTGGTATAAAGCGCCTTCCCCTCATCAACGCTTTGGCATAATGCCTGGTCAGCGGAACAGAGAAATACAATAAATACTAAGGCTAAAACAATACATTGTTGTGCACGGTTTTTATGGTTCATGTGTTCTTCTCATTGATTAAATTTTTAACTGTAGCCCGGATGGGTCATCCGGAAATTGGGTTAATTCATTTCATCGGATTAAACGGCGATCACGGCTACAACAAAACACCAATCTTGATTCTTGAATTTTTAACCTTGAATTATAACACTCCTATTTGCTCACTTCCTGATACTGCTTGGCATATAGGGCAGCCTTCTTCTCATCGCCAAGATCCCCACAGACCACGGCTAGCGTGCCTGTGGCGGCGCGCACGCCTTCAACATCTTCGGTCTTCTTGAATACTGCAAGCGCCTTCTCATACTGCGCTACGGCATCTGCCGCTTTACCCTGGCCGGCAAGCTCCTGGCCTTTGTTGAAAAGCTGCATTCCTTCGCCGGCAATAATGGCGCGCTTAGCGGAAAAATCTATGCCCGTGGTCTTGATCTCAACACGACGGTTGAGCTGCCGGCCATCTTCGTTGTCATTGCTGGCAATGGGCTGGGCCTTGCCAAAGCCTGCGGTCTTCAGGCAGTGGGCCGGGAACCCGTGGGCTGCAAGCCAGTCCCTTACCGTGTCTGCCCGCTTTTCTGACAGGCCCTGGTTTTCTTTGTCAGAGCCCATGCTGCAGGTGTGGCCGGACAGCCTGAACTGATAAGAGCGCAGATCACTTGAGCTCAATGCCCGCAGCAGCGACTCGAGCTGCCGCTCCGACTCGGGTGAAAGCTTTGTTTCATTGAACCCGAAGTACAGGTTTGAAGAGCGTGAAACGCCAACCGCGCGCGTGAGGCTTAAAGATGAAACAAGCTGGTTTTTGGATTTGTAGAGCGGGAGCTTTTCGCGCGCCTTCTTGAGATTGGCCTTGGCGATTTCGTCATCCTGAGTCTCAATGCCCCGTTCATAGTTTTCAATGGCATATTCATAATTGCCTTTTTTGAAATAGATATCACCGAGACTGAAGCAGGCCATGGCAAGGCCGGGGTCAAGCTCAAGTGCTTTTTTATACTGGGCCACCGCCTCATCCTGTTTGCCCAGCTGCTCGCAGGTGTCGGCAAGGTTGTTATGAACGCGGGCCTTGATGCCGGCATTGGCGCAGTCAAGCTCAAGTGCTTTTTTAAACACCTGTTCCTTCTGGCTAAGCTGACTGGAATTTGTCGCATCATTAAAAAGTTTGATCACATCATTGCAGGCGTCCTGTGCTGCATGAACGGGCCCGCAGAAAATCATTGTACAGATGGCCAGATAAAAAAATAACTGTTTCATACTCCCTCCTCTTATAATTGTTTTACAATTTGGCAGTAGCGCGAATATCCGGCAGAAACCTGACCTTGCTTGCGCTTTGCAGCCCCGCAGCCGGAATTGCCGACTCAGATCATACTCTTATGCAGCCGGCTGCGCCGTGATCTGATACTCGACAAGCTCATGACCCTTTTCATCAATAAGCTCATTTCCGAGCTTTTTCCCCACAAGCACAAAGGACAGCGTGTGCCAGTACCGCAGCATGGCAAGGAGTGCCTCTGTTTGCGCGGCCTGGCTGATCAGGTCGGCATTGTCAAGTATAAGCACGGGCCGGTTATCGGCACTGAAAAGCATATGAACATATCCTGAAAGTATGGCCGCCGACAGCGCGGGATGGGCCGCATCACCGGCATGCATGACGGCAGCGACGGTTATTCCCCGGTTGATGAGTTCGCGGTCTATAAGGCCGAGCAGCGGATTAACGCCGCGCTCATCAAAGGAATAATAATAGGCGGCACGGTTCCGCTGGGTTTTCAGCTCATAGCCCAGGGCTTTGGCGCAGGCGGTTTTTCCAGAGCCTCTGGCGCCGGATATATACACTGCCCGGGCCTTATCAAGCAGGTCATGCAGGCCGTCAAGGTCATGCCGCCGATCAGGCACATCTCCGGCATCCTCCGGAAGGGGCAAAAAGGAAGGCGCCTTAAGATTGGGCGCAGGGCCTGCTTCCTGTTTCTCCACAAGTCGATAGTACTGGCCGCTGCGGACAATAACGCCGGAATCCGCAAGCACCTTAAGCCGGTCTTGCGCCGTTCTTCTGCTGAGACCAGCCAGCACGAGCTCGAAGTCTTTTACTTTAAACACACCCTCGCGTCGAGAAAGAAATCGCGCAATATTCTTCGTCTCCGGTCCGTCCGCATGCGGCAGGGCTGCAGCAATGGCGCTGTGTATTCTGTCTTCATAATCATCACTGCAGCCGGGGCGCACATCAGGCGAAGCTGCTGCGTTCGTCTTTTTTGTCCCGATGGTTTGCCGCATCCCTTTGTTCTTAAAAAATTTCTCTGCCTGTTCAATAAACTGCTCCTGGCCTCCCGTGCCGATCTTGGCCCGTAAAACAGCATAATCAATAGTGCTGCGCAGCACCCGGAAGCTGCCATCCCATGTCCGTTTGCGCGCCAGAGGCAGGAGCTGCCCGGCCAGGCGCTCTGCCAGGTTCAGCAGCTCGGCACACGGCTGTGTGTTGCCTCTTTTTTTAATGCCGTAGAGCCCGTTGAGCATTGTGGGCAGATCCCGGCGCTTTAAAAATGCTTTCAGCGTAAAATAGTTTACCGCCGGCTCAAGGTCTTCAGGCCGATCATCAAGGCCGGGCACAAACACTTGATTTTCAAACCGGTCAAGCAGCGAAGGGCGAATCTTCGATGGCGGCTGCTCCGTTGCACAGATAACTGTTACCCGCTCGGTTGAATAGGATTTGGATCCGCCAAGCTGCTGCGCCTCATTGATTTCAGTATCTACGGCCCGCAGCAGCATGGCCTCCACCATGCGCGGCAGATCGCCTACTTCATCAATAAACAGTACGCCGCCTTCGGCTCCCTGGAAAAGACCTCTTTTCGCTTTAACACCTGTTGCTGTTTGGTTTTCAATCCCGAACAGTTCGCTCATGGCAAGGGTTTCCGGAATGCCAACGCAGTTAAGGCGGATAAACGGCGGGTCTTCATGCCCGCAGCATTCCTTGAAAACGCTGTAATAGTAGCGCGCCACATACTCTTTCCCGGACCCCGACGGACCGAAAAGGATGCAGCTGCGCTGGTGAAAGGCAAAGTCTGCCACTTCCTCATATACTTCCTTCATGGCCGGACTTTTAATATTAAATCCCGCGGCGATGGACGCCTGTGCTTGTAGCGGCATAGGGGGCTGCCTCCTTTTTCTCATGTGGTGCAACTGGTGTATGAAAACCGGGCGGGCTTTGCCTCCCTGTGCATACTGCAGGGTAAACAGAAGCCCGCCTCAACGCACCAGCTATATCAGAGAAGCCCTGTTTCGGCAAGCCTCAAGCAGTTCCGAATATGGTCCCGTCAGGTATCCTCTCATGCTGCTGCGGCTGCTCAATATCGGCCAGCATGACGCTCATCAGGGCCCGGCGCATATCAGCGGCAAGCCGGTCCTTCACAAAGTGATAGGCCTGCGAATACGGCACCAGCAGCTTCTGGCACAGGGCAAGCTCATGGGCCAGGAAGGTCAGCATGTAGAAGGGCTTATGCGGGTCATGACTGTCTACAAGAAACTGAATAAAGGGATGATCGACACGAAGGCCGATATAAACATCCTGCTGCGCCGGGGGCGGCGGCTCCTGCCCTTCGGACAGAATATATTCAAGGTTTGCCATGGGCTTTGATCCGAAGGCCGAGCCGTCCTGATTGAACAGGCCCGTTGCAACCGTGAGGCTCTTGCCCTCCACCTCAAAGAATACCGGCGTCATGCTCTGCACGGGAATGCGCAGATGCTTTTTAATAGCCTCCTTCACTGACTGATGATTCAGGATAACCTCGATGCAGGAAAGCATTTCCTGCTCCTCGCGCTTCAGGCGCCGCTCACCCACAAACTGGCATGATGGGTCAAGCGACTCGCGGTCAACAATTCCCCGCCCAACCAGTTTCTCTATTGTGTGGTAGCTGGTTTTTACGGTGTCCAGATTGACCGTGTCATCAAAAACAGCCTCAAACAGGGTTTCATGAAATGCAGGCGCGCCATTGCTCATCGTACAGGGTGATGGAAGCACGATAAAGTCATGCTTAAACGACCCTCCCAGCCAGTTCAGATTAGTGCGCTCGGGTGCATAAAACAGCGGCACATCCTTGCTCCGCAGGTCATATATGTCAGCCAGACAGTAGTCGTTCTTTCTGCCATTCAGGCGGTAGATTTTCGCTTTGGCAAGCATGCGTATAACCTGCTGCTCAAGGGTTTCCTCAGCAGAAGGCTCGGGCCGCGACTTCAGCCAGGCGCTTATTTTATCGCGCAGGATGAACTGATTTGCCAGTATCAGGTTTCTGGTATCACCGCCGCTGTCGATCATGGCGGCAAGGGGCTTCAGAAGCGCACGCGATATGACCCCGATCATGTTTGAATAAGCATAGTCCAGCGAAAAAGAATCGCGGCTGATGGTGACGCTGAGATTGTTGCAGTTGATAGTTATACCCGTATTGGGCACATACGGCACCTGCTTGGCCGCAAAGTCACGCAAGTCATGCTTCACGTTATACCCGCCCGTAATCAGAAAGCTCAGGGGCAGGTCCATGATATGCTCATACTTGCATAAAAGGTCGACATTGCCAAAATACGCCCCCCCCGACAAAAAGCCGCTGCACGAGCCTTCCTCGAACATGGGCAGGCCCATTTCCCGGGCATCTTCCCAGACCGACATATGCGGCTGGCCATTGACAGTAATTCGGCAGGGATAGTACCGCAGGCATTTCTGGGCATAGTCGATGCATTTCCCGGGGGCTGCCGCATTATCAAAAAACACCTCGATGCGCGTGCTGTAGTCGGGCGTGCTCGAAAGAATGCTTGTTTCTATCTCTGGGCGTTTTTCCGGGTGGACCACGGTAAAAACAAGCCTCACCGTATGCTCCTCGCAGCGGGTTGTCACCACAACTTTCTGCGTTCCCAGCCGGGGGTTGAAGATGGAAAAAAATCCGATGCCGAACTGCCCGATCTTTGACGTGTCATTGTTTTTATCCGTGCCGCCCAGAGTGGTCAAATATTTCAGCCGGGACCGATCCATGCCTTCGCCCCAGTCTTTTATTGATATTTTCTTGTCGCCCGTGGTGATTTCACCTCTGCGCTCGGCCCAGGGCGTTTCTGAAGCATAGCTGTCAAGCAGGTTCTGTATCAGCTCATTAAACCCCCGGCCGGGGCTGCCGCCGAACTGGCGGCTGATCAGCTTGCGCCATCCTTCATCAAGATCAATTTCCATGCCCCGAGGCAGAGTTATTTCTTCAAGTATCTTTACTGCGACTGTATCTTTCATGGTCTGTCTCCTTTTAGTAATTGGTATGGTTAATCTGCCTTCAGTCCGTCACCAGATTTAAATCCTGTATGTGCCGCATAAAATCCCGCAGCGACCGCACTTCTGGTTTTCCCTGTTGCGGGTCCGGCACAGTTTCCTGCTCGGCAAGGGGTGCGCCGCAGCGGGCAATGGCGTCAAGCAGAATGAGGTCTTCCCGTGCCTCGGGAGTCAGATGGGGCAGTATTTTTTTGCCTTCCTCAAGGCACATGGCAAGGGCCAAATGCCCGGCCAAAGACGGCGCCCGCTCCGAAAAAATCAGGAGCCGTTCAATATCGGGGTGATGCAGGTTTAGCACCGTGGTACCGTTTTTTAACAGAAACAGGCGGTCCAGGCAGGGGCTTTTCCCATCGCGCTGCACCAGGTAATTGACCCGCCACTCGAGCTTTTCGAGATCCTCCTGAGACTGCTTTGTTTCCTCGCAAATGCTGTCCATGCGCTCCAGGTCCTGCGCCGTAAGCTTTGCTATGCTGCGCGTCATGCTGCTTTCGGTTGTTTTGCTTTTTGAGGCCAGGGAGCGCTCAAGCAGCTGCGAGTTAAAGCCAAGATGCTTTTGAAAATCAAGCTCCCGCACCCCAAGCTTCCTGCTACCCGTACCCATTGACTCAAGCACGATATCGGAAAGGCTCAGATTGATAAAACGCGATTCAAAACAGGTCTTCAGAAAAGCAAGGCCGCCTTCGGGCTGAATCTGTGAAAGCACGAGCCCGTCAAACTGGCTGTAGTCGCAGCCGGCATCGTCCGGGTTTTCAAGATAGAGTTTCCCGGTCGCATCAGCAGCCCTTCGCAGATCCACGAGCGACTTTCTCTCCGGCCTGTTCACCACCCGGAAGATGGGCATGCGGCCGAACTTGCTGGTCGATGATTTTTCATGGGCTATCATGGTGCAGATCATGTCCTCAATCCTCGTGTAATAGCAGTCCATGGCTTCGGCAGACCGCCACAGGTCATACAGGAACTGCGGCAGGATTATGCTGCGCAGATGCTCCGACACAGCGCGCAGATCATCCTCGTTCTGCAAGCAGTGACGTCCGAAGGGCAGCTCGAAATCCGGGCTGTCGATCCTGATCCTGAGATGGGGCATGTTCAGGGGGGTGCTCAGGTCTCGGGAAAGCAGGTTGTAACGTCCGGTGATAAAAACCCGGTTCTGGTAAACATCATGCGCCTCGGGGCCCATGGAGAGCACTGCCTCATATTTGTTGCCGTGCAGGCTGAACTGATAGGTCGTGCTGATGCGGTCAAGGGGCGATACCCACTCTTCGCGGATCCTGTGCAGCCGGTAGGAATCATGGGGATTGTCCGTAAGCGCGCCGGTTAAGATGATTTCCATGGGCAGATAGCACACATACTTTTTCAGTATGTCATGGAGCTTGCGGAGCTCCTCATGCAGGGGGGCTCTTTTGGTGAAGGTGATTTCAAAGCGCGTGCCACGGGGCGGCACCGGCTCGATGCGCTCAAGCTGTATGGGCGCTTCATCAAGCAGCCGCCCGGCCCGCATGCGCCAGCACTCTTTGCCGGTTGAGGTTTCCATGAGAAAGCCGCACTGCCCGGTTATGGCCGCGGCGCTGAGCTTGCCGACGCCGTGTCTGCCCACAATCTTATTCGGGTCGCCATCCTTGGCCGAGCGGTATATGGTGTTGAAGTCGAGAACCCCCTGGCGGTTCATGCCGCACCCAGTGTCCTCGACAATAATGGTTGTGGTGAGTTCATCCTCCCTGCCCGATACGCGGCAGTAGGGCGCGCCTGCATCATAGGCATTCACCACGTATTCCCGAATCCATTCCTCCTCCTTTTCAAACTGGGTGCTCATGTCTTTCTTCAGGGGCTGCAGGTCTGCCTGAATACCATCGCGGGCGATCTGGTCCAGTGCATCCTTGAGCTCATGTGTTGCTGCTCCCTTGTTTTCACTCATAGTGCTTCTCCTTCTGCTTGATATTTCACTTAAGTAAAGCCCTGCATAAATTCATCAATTTCGTTTTTTCATTTAGTGTTAGTACACGGTTCATGCCAAGAACTTGGTGGAGTAGCCAAGACAGGCTAAGGGCCTAAAAACCGTTGATAAAATCAAAGGAGAAAACGAGGGGGCTTTGGGTGGTGCGCGTTCAGCGCAGCTGTTGTGCCTTGCCTGCGCGAGGACTGCGCGAAAATTGACAGAAAGATTTTTGTGCCGCTATACAATGCTTCCTCGCCCCCGGCAGGGGGAGAGGATTGAGGTGAGGGGGGGGTACGTCATTTTTGCCTTTGCAGAGCTGATGTATTTTGCTGTAGCCCGGATGGGTCATCCGGGTAATATGTTTGCCTTAACCGCTTCTTTTATTGTAAACAGATGCAGATAGTTGCATAGAGTCAGGGTTTAAACCTGCATTTGCACTTCCAAGAGCGAACCCAACAATTAAGCCGTGCCTTACAAAAGAAGAATAAAATCCCGGGATCACCGATCCCGGCTACAGCATCGAATTTTAGCTCAATGTTTTTCTGTAGCCCGGATGGGTCATCCGGTTAAAAATGATGTTATTAAAAAAGGGCTTTCCCGTGCCGCAGGCAACAAAAACATTCAGGGTATTTGTCAGCTCCACATTTTCGGATATGCGTCAGGAGCGGCACATCCTGCAGACCGAAGTTTTTCCCAAACTGGAAAAACTTTGCGAGCAGAATGGTGCGAGGTTTCAGGCCGTTGACCTGCGCTGGGGTGTGAATGAAGATGCCCAGCTTGACCACAAGACCATGGACATCTGTTTAGGTGAAATTCACCGATGCCAGAAGATATCCCCCAAGCCGAACTTCATCATACTTCTTGGCGATCGCTACGGGTGGCAACCCGTTCCCTCACGCATACCGGAGGATGAGCAGAAGGCCCTTACCCCCCACGTGCCTGATAGTGACAAGGCGTTTCTGCAACAGTGGTATCGGCTCGACACAAACGCAAATCCACCTGAATTCGTGCTCCAGCCCCGGGGCGATGAGTATAAAGAGTATTCTGCTTGGGAGCCGGTTGAGCGAAAGCTCAGAGGTATTCTGAGGGAAGCGGCTGGCAAAAGCGCCCTTACCCCTGAGCAAAAGCTGAAATACTTTGCCTCAGCCACGCATCAGGAGATAATGGCGGGAGCGCTTGGCACTCCGGATGCCAAAGAGCATGTCTTTGCCTTTGTGCGGGAGATTGAAGGCCTTCCTGAAATAGAAAAGGCAAAAGACTTTATTGATTGGGACAGCAAGGCCAATAAACGGGACTCCTACTGCAAAGAGCAGCTTGATACTCTCAAGAAAGAGCTGAAAACATTTCTTGGCAACAATTGCCACACCTACGCTGCACATTGGAAAGAGAACACTGCAAAAGCAAGTGACCTCGATAAATTTGCAAAAACAGCGGAAGATCATTTGAGAAAAGTAATTGAAGCAGCGCTCAAGGAATTTGAGAAGCCTGATGATGTAGCGCATGAGCGGGGTCTGCAGAAAGAGTTTCGGGAGAAATTGCTTGAGCATTTCGTGGGTAGGGAAAAACCGCTGCTGGAGATAAACAGCTATCTGCACGGAAGCAGCACCAAACCTTTTGTGCTGGTTGGTGCTTCGGGCTCTGGCAAATCAAGTGTCATGGCAAAGGCTATAAGCATTGCAAGAAAGGAGGCTGAGCAAACAAGAATAATTGCAACCTATCGTTTCCTCGGCACCACTTCACGATCATCAAATATAAGAAGCCTGTTAACAAGCCTCTGCGCTGAGATTGCCGCCCTGTATGGTACAACGCCCGAGGATGTATTTTGTCAGGGTAATAAAGAACTTGATGAGTTAATGAAAAAACTTAAGGAGAATGAAAAATCTGGCGCTCAGAAAGACGAAAAACTTGAAGAGTCAATAAGAATTAAAAGAAACGAGATTCTCAAAGATCTTGAAACAGACAATGGCCTGAAGGCTTTGTTTGAAAAATGCCTGTGCCTTGCCGTAGATGAGAAGTTTTTGTGGATTTTTCTTGATGCTCTTGATCAGCTTTCAGATACTCAATACTTTCCATGGATCCCAAAGAAACTGCCATCAAATGTAAAGCTTGTGCTCTCCTGCCTACCGGAGCTTGAGGCAAAGCTAGCGGAAACAGAAAAACATGAGCTTGACCATCTGCCGCAGGCTGAGGCAGTGGAAATACTTGTCAAGTGGCTGGCTTCCTGCAAACGCACACTAACAAATGAACAAAACAAGGAAGTGCTGCTTCAAGCTGCCAAGAGCGGCCTCCCCATTTATCTCCGGCTTGCCTTTGAAACAGCCCGGAAGTGGTGCTCCTACACTAAAGATTTTGGTCTGCCGCCAGATATTTCCGGCATGCTCTCACGCTATTTTGATACCCTGGAAACAGATCACTCGCAGCAGACTGTAGCAAGAGCCGTATCCTACATGCTCTGCGGCAAATATCAGGGCCTCGCGGAAAATGAAATTCTAGACCTTTTGGTGCTTGATCAAGTGCACTGGAATGGTTTTCTTGACCGCTGTCACAAGGACCATAGGGCAGAAGTGGAGGAAGCAAAGAAGCTTCCCATAGTCATCTGGTCACGGCTGTATCTTGATCTTGAGCCGTATCTCACCGAGCGCGCTGCTGGCGGCAGACCCATCATTACCTTCTTTCACCGGCAGTTCAAAGAATACTGTCAGACCCGATATCTAGGCCTTGCCCCTCCAGACAGCTTTCAACAACCCAAACAGGCTGGTGAATCCTTAGTTCTGAATTTTAAATTCCGCACTCCGCATTCATCCCATTTTCTTCTCTCGTCCTATTTCACCCTCAAGCCTCTCTACCTTGATGAAGATACAAAACGACAGCCAAACATCCGAAAACTAGTGGAACAGCCTTGGCAGCAGACACAGGCTCAGCTGTGGGATGAGGTGACGGAGACGCTGTGTGATTTATTGTTTCTTGAAGCAAAGGCAAAGAGCGGGTTTGTTGAAGAGCTGCATAATGACTATAGTGCTGCCATAGCTCACATACCAGAAGATAAAAAAGAATGTTTTGAAATTGTTTATCTGGAGTTTTTAAGGCAAAAACATGTAATACTGCAATGGCCCCATATTACTTTTCAGCAGATGTATAATGAACTGCAATGGGGACAAGGGTTAGTGAAGGATAGGGCGGAACACGGCCGGCAGAGATTTTTGGGAAATGGGAACAGATTTTTGCACCAGTATAGGGTTCCGGAGAGAAAAGAAAGCCGCCTTATTACGACCCTAGCCGGGCATAGTAACAATGTAGTCGCCTTCAGTTTTTCCCCGGATGGCAAACGCATCTTGTCAGCAAGCGATGATAAAACCCTGAAGCTCTGGGACGCTGAATCAGGAAGAGAATTGGTAACTCTAGCCGAACACAGTGCCGCGGTAATCGCCTGTAATTATTCTCCTGATGGCAAACGCATCTTGTCAGCTAGCGATGATAAAACCCTGAAACTGTGGGACGCTGAGTCAGGAAGAGAATTGGCAACTATGGCCGGACACAGTGCCGAGGTAAAGGCCTGTAATTATTCTCCTGATGGCAAACGCATCTTGTCAGCTAGCAATGATAAAACCCTGAAGTTGTGGGACGCTGAGTCAGGAAGAGAATTGCTAACCCTGACCGGACACAGTGCCGCGGTAAAGGCCTGTAGTTATTCTCCTGATGGAAAACGCATCTTGTCAGCTAGCGATGATAAAACCCTGAAGCTGTGGGATGCTGAGTCGGGAAGAGAATTGGCAACTCTGGCCGGACACAGTGCCGAGGTAAGGGCCTGTAGTTATTCTCCTGATGGAAAATGCATCTTGTCTGTAAGCCTTCATAATACCCTGAAGCTTTGGGACGCGGAAACGGGAAAAGAGTTGGTAACCCTGGAGCATGACTATAAACGGGTCTACAGCTTCTCTCCGGACGGCAAGCGCTTCTTGTCAGCAGGCGACTCTAGGGAATATAAAACCCTGAAGTTGTGGGATGCTGAGTCAGGAAGAGAATTGGTAACTCTGGCCGGACACACTAACTCGGTAATCGCCTGTAATTATTCTCCTGATGGAAAACGCATCTTGTCAGCTAGCAATGATAAAACCCTGAAGTTGTGGGACTCTGAGTCAGGAAGAGAATTGCTAACCCTGACCGGACACAGTGCCGCGGTAAAGGCCTGTAGTTATTCTCCTGATGGCAAACGCATCTTGTCAGCAAGCCGTGATAAAACCCTTAAGTTGTGGGATGCTGAGTCAGGAAAAGAATTGGTAACCCTGATCGGACACAGTGCCGCTGTAGAGGCATTCAGTTATTCTTTGGACGGAAAGCGCATTGTTTCGTGTGCGGGTGGACCTCTGTTGTTGTGGGACGCTGAAGCAGGGAAAGAAATAGCAGTTTTGAACGCGCACAGTATGAAAGTAAACGCCATCACTTATACTGGAGACGGAAAGTGCGTTATTTCGGCTAGCAGTGATGCCTTGAAGTCGTGGGACACGGAAACAGGAAAAGAACTGGATGATGAACCAGGGCGCATCAGGGCATTTGTCTGTAGTTATTCCCCTGATGGCAAACGCAGAGTATCGGTAGTTGATAGTGAGGCAAGAATTTTAGACAACTCACTGAAGGTGTGGGATTTAGAAGCAGGTGAAGAGCTGGCACCCCTGAGAGGGCACTATAACCAAACAACTTACTGCAGCTATTCCCCGGACGGCAGGCGTATCGTCTCAGCAAGCTGGGACGATACCCTCAAAATCTGGGATGCGGAAAAAGGAAAAGAATTGGCAACCCTGAGCGGGCACAGTGATGAAGTATACTCCTGCGAGTATTCGCCGGACGGCAAGCGCATCGTATCGGCAAGTAAAGATAAAACTCTGAAGCTATGGGATGCTGAGACGTGGGAAGAGCTGGCAACCCTGAGCGGGCACAGTGACCGGGTAACGGCCTGCAGTTATTCTCCGGATGGCAGGCGCATTGTGTCTGGAAGCTGGGACGACACCCTCAAAATCTGGGACGCAGAAAAAGGAAAAGAATTGGCAACCATAGAAGGACATACTCATCATATAATCGCCTGCGGTTATTCCCTTGACGCAAAGCTCATTATATCAGCAAGCAGTGATGCCTTGAAGCTGTGGGACACTGAAACGAGGAAAGAATTAGCAATGTTTACAAGCTATTCTTGGTTATCACGATGTTCGCTGCCAGCAAATAAGTTCTCAATTGCCTGTGGTGATGTGATCGGCAATTTTTATCTGCTGAAACCTGAAGGCTTTAACATGGACGTGCCAATGATAACAGGTGCGCGATTATGGCTTTTTGGGAATAACGGCGGCGCCTCTGCCAAAGAAATCGCCGCCACCTGCCCTTACTGTGGAGTCCGCTTCCCAATCCTTAGATCAAAGGCTAAATGGTTTCGTACACTGCTGCAATTACTCAGAAAAAAATACCCACCCAGACCTGCATCAACTCTCGACGCTATCACCGCCATCAATAAAAAATATAATGTAAAAAGGAAGGATTCACCTTGCGCGAAACTGCCACCAGAAGCATGGGATGACCCGGCCCTGCTGTCCGCCTGCCCGGCATGCCAGAAACCGCTGCGCTTTAATCCGTTTGTGGTGGATGGGGGAAGATAATTGCGGGTCTGGGGTTCAGGGCTCAGGGTTTAATCCGCAAAGACGGACGCTTCGTAGATTCAAGGTGCATTTTTTATGTAGCCCGGATGGTTCATCCGGGCCTGTTCCGAGATCACCTATCCCGGCTATAGCTCAGAAAACAAGAAGCGCATTGATTTGATTCATTAACTGTCAGCTAATCAGTTTCTTTTCTTTCTATCCAATAGCGGGGCTGACGGTGCAGATGGGCGACAGTTACTATTACAATGACATTTGTATCTATTCCGTAGATAAGGCCATATGGAAACCTGTTTAAGAGGCAGCGACGCAGGCCCGGCTCTATTTCTTCGCAGGCTTGCGGGTATGCGGCTATGCGGTGTACTGCTTTGTCCAATTCGTCAAGAAACTCAAGGCCAAGGTCTGGCGACTGCTGATTATACCAGATAACAGCGTCATCAAGCTCCTGCCGTGCGGGTGTAAGGAAGCGAATATTCATTGGCGGTGATATTTTTCCATGACCTGTGCATAGGGAACTGCTGAGACTTTTCCCTCTTTGTATGCCATCCATCTTTTGCGAGCTTCTTCCGCCCAAACCCTGTCTATTTCAGGATCAGGCTTATCAAGCTGAGTAAGAATGAGGTCTACCAGCTTTAGCTTTTCTCCATCAGGCATGGCGTGAATCTGATTGATTAACTCATTAGCCATTGTTGCCATAATAACCCTTTCAATACAGCGATAAATTTTCTTACTATTGAATATATAGGCTTAAATATAAAAAGCGTCAATAAAGAACAAAAACCGCTTTTCATCTGCCCCTCCTGCCAAAAACCGCTGTGGTTTAATCCGTTTATGGTGGGTAGTGCAAAATAGTTCAAGGTTGAAGTTCCAAGATTCAAGAAACGATCCACGGCGACTCTGTGCGCACCGTACCATCTAAACAGCCTTATGTAGCTCGGAAAAGCTCATGAGAGCCATCCAGTCCTGCGTCTCCTGCAGCAGCACCTCATCAAGCCCGTGCATCAGATACTCAAGCTTTGCGGTCGTCAGCAACCTGAAACGGGCTTGCAGCATTGCAAGGGGAGAAACAGGGTCACATCTTAAATATTAAATATTTACACATGCAATGAAATCATCTACGGTTTTACCTGCCGTTAAGCAAGCAGCGATCACCAAAACACAATAATGAGTTATAGCCATGACACGACCACTGCGCGTTGAATATGCCGGGCATTTTACCACTTGCTTAATCGCGGCAATGGCGGGGAAATTCTTGGGCAGGACCGGGCAGACCTGCTCTTTTTTATGAAGATAAAAGCTCCTGGTTAATGATGCGACGACGCATCGACAGAGCGATGCGGTGGATTCTGGCAAGAAAGTCAACAGCATCACTATACCAAATAATCTGATCATTGCGGAACATGAAGGGGACCTGCGTTGTTCTGTCGTGGACCTCTTGATTAACACTCTTTGGGTCGAGAGCCGTTACGAAGACCGTTCTTTGAGCACCGATAGCAATGCCTGCCTCAATGCAGGTGTTCAAGTTAGATTGCAGCTTGCCGGTCGAAGGATTATATTGGCTTGCAAGGTCTGCAATGAAAATGTTGGATCCCATCACGCTTTCGACAATTCTCTCGCGCAGACTCGCGCCCATATAATCTTTACCAAGCAAGCAGCCCATCCCCAAAACATGTTCGAGTATATCGCGGGCTGCTTCGTTTCTTTCCGGACCCCGCTCAACCTCAGCAGCCAGAAAGGCATATGGTTCTGCCGGTTCTATCTCATCGTGCAAATCCAATAGATGCTTCTCTACATCACCGGTAGTACCGTTTTGCCCAACTTCAATGGCTTCCTCCTGGAGAATTCCGGGAAGTACTGCACGGGAAACGCAGAAAATTCTCCGTGAGAGACATAGCTGCCGTCCGATTTCCCATTCTGCAAGGAAGTATTTGTAGACTTCTTCCGCTGTTTTACCCGGCGATTTTCGTTCAGGCAAAATAAGAAGATGTCCACCGCAGCCGGACATAATTCTTCGTATGCGAGTCTTGCCATCCTCACTAAAATGCTGCTGGTCTCTTGCATCACCAATAAGCCGAACGCCCCGTTTTGCAAGCAGAGAAGATACATTGCGATTAAGCTGTTCATCATTTGCGCCCCAGCCGCAACTTACAAAAACATGCCGCTGCCCTTTGGCATGTACTACGGGCGGTGTAAGCGAAAGAAGTAATCGCCGCGCTGATTGTATGTCTAATTTCCCATCCGGCATATCAAACCACGAGAGCTTTCTAAGTGAGGGGAAATGCTCCGTAGGATCAAGGTCCTTTGAAGTCCGAGCAGCTATCAACGTAAAACCGGGGCAATTTACCTGCTGATCACAAATAATTTCTACTTCATGTTTGACATATTTTTTTGATAGGGATTTTTCCGTCAGCAGCACAATTGCGGCCTTCGAGTTGCATATTTCGCGTGTCAATTCTTCCAATACGCCCGAACCAGCGCCAAGGCGTTGAGTATCAAGCCATACGGATAAACCGGCTTTTGAAAGCCAATCTCTGATTTGCCGTGCAAGTTCTCCGTCCTCTGAGGCATAACTGATAAAACAGCTATGCTGTCGCTGGGAAAGATCTGGTGTGCTCATAGGCGTTACGATATCTTTTTCGCTAGGTTTTTTTATACAGCCCTAAGGGCAGACATTGAGATTTGGAACTATTGGTGAAAAACCATATGATGAACAATAAACAAATCATATAGACTGGCGGGGCGCGAGTGTCAATGAAAATTCCGAATGGCGCATTTGACGGAAGTTTCTTGCTGGTTTAACTCAGTAAATTTGTTACGGCCAGCAGCAGCCCCGTCTGCATGGTCGTGGTGAAAAATGGCGGAAACTGGAAAGATTCTGCTGCCGCGCCGACGGTATTAATTATCAATGTCAGTCAAAATGCAACAAAGCTAGAATGAATCTATATGCTTTGGTAGCGATTTGCCGCACTATCAGCCGCGCAGCACCAGGGTATTAGAATTTTTTTGAGAAGTTGACACAGCGGGCCTTCTGATACACCTGCTGACGGCTTCAGGTAATTAAGTTTACACGCTTCAGGGACATCGTCAGACCCGGGGGTAGGTTTTTATATTGCCCTATTGGAGAATTCTGTGCTGGGGACAAGGCAAAGGTTGCATCGCCTGCCCTGTTTAAATTTAAATATTAATGGATTAACAGTGTAGATGATGTATAAAGGGCAGCCTTGTTGTTCGGCATATTTTTTTATTGCAGCAGTCCCCCCTTTTCCTCGGGCAGGTTCATCGTCCCACAGGGCGATGAGCACATCACAATGGTCAACGATAAATTTACCCACATCCTCATAGGCCTGAATCCGGGCTTCGGTGAGCTTTTCCCGGGGATAGTCCTGGCGAAGAGGCCGTTGCCTGAGCGCAACAGAAAAGCGCGAAGCTGCAAGCAGGTTGTGAAACTCCCGGCGGGAGGCGGAATCGGTAAAGTCATCAAGATAGTCTTCAAGCGTCATCGGCAGCACTGCTTTAAGCAGGCACTCTGGGTCGCGCCTGAGCAATTCCTGCGCCACAAGCCGGTCGGCGCCCTCGGCCAAGGGGCTCAGGGCGCAAAGCTTCACGGGGATCAAGGCCGCCCCTTGGCAGCGTGCCAGCAGGTCATCAATGACGCGCTGCACGGTTGCACGCAAAGCCTCGGTGTTTTCAAGGCTCCGGTGTCCCGTCACCCCTATGGTGAGCCGGAATGGCAGTATTTTGGGCGGTTGAACCTTTTGCATGGGCGTCATTATAGTGAAGTTGTGCCATGCATTTCAAGTGAAATGCCCCCTCTTTCTGACCGGCTGCACCACTTCTTTGTTTTTGTTTTAAACTGTAGTCAGGATGGGTCATCCGGGCTTTGTCTGCATACCAGGATCAACGATCCCGGCTACAACATACCGCGCTCATCAGTCCCGCGATCACCGATCGCGGCTACAGCGCCGTTCCGGAAACAGAGTTTCCAGACATGTTCGTTACAAAAAAGAATTTGCAAACGAGGAGAATAAAAATCTATGATCTACCTGACTGCAGGTTATGAATCCTCATCCTTTACAATCCGCAGACCAACGGTCTTGACGATGTCCACGTAACCAAACTGTTCTTCGTTGGGTTTATCCGGCGGCGGCAGTTTTCCGATAATCGTCAGGCGATCGAAGTCCTTGATGGCTTCGGTTAGCTGGCTGTATGGAATCAGGCAATCATGGAGTTTCTCCTTATTCTCCTCATCTTTCTTTTGACCATACTTCCAGCCATTGAGCATGCGCTCCACCATCCAGCCGTTATGCTCTGCTTCCGCGAGCAACTCCAGGTTGTTTTTATCAGCCAAGAGCTTTCGTAGAGGCTTTTCGGTTGCTTGTCGGGCAACCAGCAAATCCTTGAACGGCACAACCGGTCCGTCCTCAAGGTGCATATTCACCAGGCGCAGAATACCTGGAATGCGAAGCGCTTGTGCGATGTTTGTCAGCTGTAAATCCTTGGAAAGTTCGGCAAACGGAACATCTAACTTCTTTTTCTCAGGCCGGTCTTTGATACGTAACCGATACGCTTCGTGCAGCAACTGGGCTAATTCTCTGGCCTTGGGGACAAAACCCATGTCCTGCTCACAGAGCTTCCAAAACAGGTCAGCATCCACATGCATATTGAGAAGCTCGTATCCGGGCAAACTGGAGCGGCTCAGCGTTCCTGAGCTGTTTTGTCTGAGGTGCGTACAGAGAAACTGCAAGGAACGGCCACCGGACTTGAAGCGGGGCATCTCCAGCAAGGCCCGAAGAACGCTTGGATCGAGTTTCAACCGCTCGCCCTCTTCGACCTTGAACAGGGTCCGCATGAATAAGGCGCGGCGAATCGGGTAACAGAGGTCGCTCAGATCATCTTCCCAGCGTCGCCGACCTTCTTTCTCAACACATTTCTGCCTGCAGTTCACACCGAGGATGTTCAGATACCCCACAAGGCGGCTCTTGAAATCAGGGCCCTTCTTCAGCACGAAATCCCGCCACTGCTTTTCTACTTCGATCAGCTGCTCCGGCTTCCAGTTTGCCGGGTCATCCGCCAGGTCATCTGACGGGATATCGGGGTTCCGGGGACCAAACTTGGCGTATGTCGCAGAGGTGGCGCCGGCAAATACGAAAATACTCTTGCCGATTTTATGCGTGATTTGCCCTTCCTGAAATTCACCATCCTCCATGGGTGCAAGCATGTACTGCAGCCACCGGTAGCCTTGTGAGTCAAACTCGTCCCAAAAGACAAGCGGCGTGACTCCAGAGAGGACTTTATCGCGGACCTGATGGAAAGCACCGAAGAGGTCGGCAACTTCGCTGAATTGGGAAAGGTTGAACAGCAGGACGTCCTCGTTCTTGATATTGAGCACTGCCTTGGCGATTTCGATGACGACATACGACTTTCCAGAGCCCGGAGGCCCGAATACGCCCAGATTGAGCGGGGTTTTGGGCCGCGCCTCTTTCCGGTAGTTGTTGATGAGCTGCCGAATTGTTCGCAGGCTTTCGATTTCCTTCCGGTCTACAGTCTGGTATCCCCCAAACCGGGCAACAGGGAATCTTTCCAGCGCCTCCGGGCCAAGCACAGCAACTGCCAAAGCTGCCTCAAAATGTGGCCGGGGGTCTGTAGTGCGCCGGGCATTGACCTGCCATTCATCCAGCATCATCCAAGCGCCGCGCACCCGATCATCTTGTGGAATAAGTGCGCTCACGAATTTCTGAGAGGGCATTTGGATCTTGCCGGAAATCTCAGCAAATGGAAAACCGGGCTCTGGTTCTTTGTCGTCGATAACGACCTGACCATGCCCAAGTCGCCGCAATTCGCGGCTGGCGCCCAATCCGGCGCAAAGAGCGGTCTCCAAATCGGGATCCTTGCCGCCTTGGGCGCGGCATAGTTCACGGACGATGGCGGCTGTGAAGCAGGATAGAAAACCAAAACCACCGCCCTTACCCTGACTTTCCGACCACTCTCCTTCAGCCCGTGGTGCATCAAAGACCAGCAAAGATGACGGGGAACCCTTCTTGTTATCAAGCCAGAATGCGCCATCAGACTGAAATGTGACAATGAGATGGCGTGCTGCCAGCAAAGGCTGCAGCAGTGGATTGCCGTGTAACTCAGCCATGAGGTCTTCGGCTGTCGCTTCCCATGAAAGTCCGCGGCTGAGCCGCACATCGCGGCGACGGAGTTCTTCCGCAGGCACAATGAGCACCAGGTTGTCTTTGCAGTGCTTGACGATTTCCATTAGGAGGGATGTTTCCTGAATCGAGCCCGTCAACTTCATTACCACCCAACCGGGGCAGTGCATGTTGCCGCCTTCCGTCACAAAGGGCCATAGCTCCTTGTGTGCAATGTCGCGAAAGCCGATTCCCGCATCATCGATTACCACAATATCCGCCGGGCCGCTCAGTGGTGTTTTGCTTGGCAGGTAAGCTTCAGTCCGAAATTTGGATGTTTCTTCGATGTGCAACTGAGCGGTCTTATGTCCGTAACCGAACGGAGGCTCCACTGCACGCCAAAACAGGGTGTCCTTCTTGGGGTCGTCATCCAGATTTCCCGCCTGCGGCTCCCAGAAGCATAATGAATGGTATGCAAGCGGTAGTGTTTTGAAATCATCATCCAATCCAAATATGGTTGTCCAGTTTTTATCATCTTCCATGGTTTTAGAGATGAGCCCCTTGAGAAGCAAAGCCCCTCCGCCCACCTTCGCATACCGAAAACCGCGCAGCTTGTCTGAATCTGCAGTTGGCCGTTCTCCCTTATAGTAGTTGTGATCACAGATGGTATCGCCGGTTACCAGTATTGTTTGTATGCCAGCAGTTTTATTTTCCGCCATGGAAACACTCCCTGTTGAATAAATTTTAATCAATATTTAGAAGTTGTTATTATAGCCTTTTACACAATGATCGACGGCATGGCAACAAAAGAATATATGCCACAAAATAATGTTCCCTCCATGGCTGGCGATCATACAAACCGGCGATACAATGGTCTCTCTGGGTACTCAATACTT
Organism: uncultured delta proteobacterium; assembly: GCA_903911225.1. Classification (GTDB taxonomy): domain Bacteria; phylum Desulfobacterota; class WTBG01; order CAIYCZ01; family CAIRTM01; genus CAIWCT01. The sequence continues at coordinate 7,899 of CAIWCT010000325.1, read as the reverse complement.
CGGCTCTGCAAGAACATTCCTGCTTTCATTTTGCAGCACAAACATGTAACCAAAAAATTTGGTATGAAGCATTTATCTGTTTTCAATGATGCGATACTCATCATTCCTGCATTCTATTGTCAGCAACCCCACTTTGTAGCTTGCAATGGCCATTTTGAGCGCTGCCTGCCCCCCGGCCTGATCGCCCCTCTGCATTTTTGGATGATAGCTATGCATGACCAGCACGGCCATGTGATCATCAGGCACGCCTGGAACTGAAGGAGGAGCCCCACCGGCCTGTATCATGGCGTCAATAGTGCTCTTTTTGATCGTCTCCAAAATGGCTGTTTTTTGTGGGGCGTCCTGTGCTTTGTCAGCTGTAGAGTTGTCGTTTTGCTTGCCTGAAAACAGTTTTTGCAATAGGCCCATTTTTTCCTCCTTTACAGGTTCATTGGATAAAGTGCCGCTCTCGGTTCCTGATTCAAGAGCATATACCGTTAGATCTTTAAATTCCACCACGGCATGAACAACCCTCAGCCCGATTGAGCCTTGCTGTAAAAGAGGATTGTTGCCGCTATGAAAAAGTTTGTCATTAATAAAAAATTGCATCTGCTCTCCCTTTGCTACAAGCGATAGCTTGTTCCACGCTTGCAAGAACACAGGGAAAGGCATAGCGAAAATCATTTTTGAACCCTGTTCTTTTTGTATAATTTCACCTATTGTCTGCTGATCAATGCGCAGGGAAAAAAAGCTGCCTGAAAACGTTTTTTTATCGGGATCACAGTTAATGACAATACCGCCATCTGCAAGCTCATGCATTTTTTCTGCAATGCGCATATGGACATCAAGCCTGAAATCAGTGCGGAACTTATTTTGCGAAAGAAGAAATCCGAGCCCTTTGCCCATGCAAATACCGTTGCCGGCAGACCAGTCTACATCGGTGAATGTAAGCTTCTGCCACTCGTGTAATGCTTTGTCGCTGAAGGAAGGTTGCCACATCACGGCGCCAATTTTCGTCGGTGCCAGAGGTTGCCTGCCAGAAGCTTCCTCAGTGGGCGCAATTTTTTTTCGCTGATCGACAGGAGTTCGAAACTGGGTGATTCTTTCCAGCAATTGTTCAGCCTTATGCGCCCGCGTGGTTCCGGCTTCACGCTTTATTGTTTCTTCCAAAGACCAGGCAAGCAGTTCTATTTTGTCCTCAGGGAACAACGTGTCCAGTTTTACGTCTTCAGAAAAAACCTCTGTGGCGCCTGCCAGGGTTAAAAGCTCCAGCGCCCGACCGCTACCCGGGTTGTTAGTTATAAACCATTTCAGAGCATACATGGCGAACAGAGCATTCTGCTCAATAATGGGCTGTGCAATTTCAGGATCAAAAGCAGATTCTCCCGTCAGCAGATATGTTTCAATAGTGATGACCAGCTCATCAATAAGATTCCGAAGGTTACTGAAATCATCTGCCTGGAGGTCAAGCCCTGTGCGCATACGCTTGATATTATCGAGAAAAGCCTGCTCAAGGTTTTCAAGCCGCCCTATCTCAAGCAGTGAATCAAAACATTTTTTGCACTCTTCCAGTGCCTGTCCGTAAGGTACGGTAAGGCCGGCATGCATGTTCTGGCTGTAGAGCGAAGAAACAGATACACCAGCCACAAACCACGACCCTGCTTCGCTCCCGCGGGCCCCTGACAATTTTTTGTAAATCTCTTCAAGAGATGATTGCTTGACACTATTTTGCTGCTGCTCACTGGCGGAAGTGGTTATAGCCTTATATATTTGCTCCATAGATGCGCTTATGCCAGCTATGGCCGTATACTTTAAAAATTCTTTAAAGAGAAACTGATATCCCTGGCCGTTTTGACTACCGGGTATTTTCTGAAGATCTAAATAGAATTTTAAGCCTGAAGCAAAACGGGAACCAAGCCAGAATGCCGCATACTGCCAGTTCTCCTTCCCGGCTTTCTTATAGGCTTTCTTCATCCGCTCTATATATGCGGGCGATTCTTCAGACGCCGGGTTTTGGGCTAGAAATGATTGTATGGTTTTTGTCAAAAGGCGGATGTGCTCTTCAAGAGGTGGATCATAAGCGTTGATCCATTGAGGCGTTGCAAGGTAAAATTCCATTGCTTTGGTCGGGTTCATGTTTTCTACACGCAGGGGAATGATATGGATTCCCCTGGCTACAGCCCTATCTACCTCCCGTTTAACATATTCAGAGGTGTTGGCGCTTGCGCTGAAAACCAGCACCAGTGCTCTGACAGAATACAGGGCTTCAATCAGCGACTCGGCATATGAAACGCCGCCTTTTTCCTTAAGCTCTCTTGGGGCAAAAAAACACTTTATCCCCACGTTTTCAAATGAGCTCATCACTTCCCGCGCGATTGCATCGTCATTTGTTGAATAGCTGATAAAAACATCCCGGTTAGTGCCAGCATTATACGGCTGCGGGTCTGGCAGCCGTGCTGCAGCAGTGCCGGAGTTTATTGCTGCAAGAATTTTCTTGCGGTGCCCCAGCGAGGCAATACCCATCTCTTTCAGATCGGAGTCCGTTAGCCCAGCCAGCACACGGTCGTCTATATCATTAGCTATAAATATTTCTGTGTACTGCCCTAGTTCCAAATCGCTAAGCCATTTTTCGATATCCATTATAAGCATCCTTTATAGTTATTTGTTTATTTCCTCTGCTCGAAATTTCCGGTGTATTCATGTAGCCCGGATGGGTCATCCGGGCAAATGTGGTTTTTGATCACGGATTTAAAACTGAAATCATCGATCCCGGCTACAGGTTGTTCGGGCTTTTATCCGAACTTGTATAACACATTTTACCGGGATGCAAATTATCCTTTTGCTGGCTTTGCCGTGCTCAGCACAAAACCTGCATCACCATATCTGCCCCGTCTTCAGAGGGCTCCACCTCAGTCTCATCGACCGATTCAGTATCTTCGCCGGTGTCATTGTCCGTATTTTCATCGGCAGCAGTAACCTGTTTGTCTTGAATTTCTTTTAAGGTACGGACAAATTTCCAGTACATTTGGTAGAATTTTATCTGGTTGCTCATATCGACATATTCATCACGCAGATGGCGCACATAGGAATAAAGAATGATAGAGCTTATATCGTCGGGGTGATAGACTCCAAGGCCGTTAAAATACCGTGACAGCCGCGACCCCTGCCACAGCCCCCAGTTGTTGCGTATCCATAGGCCTGTTGTCATGTGCATCTGCCAGGTTCTGACCTCACCGGTTTTTAGCCTGGTCTGAAGCTCATCGGTCAGCAGCCGGTCAAGCTCGGTAAAGCAATCCTCAAGGTCACGGGGTACATACACCAGATCCGGGCAAACATAATGCACTCCCCACACAATCAAGCGCTCATAGTCATGCGTGATTTTCTGCCCCCATGGAGTGAAACAAAATCCGTACAGCACAAAAAAGCACATAAGCGTGCATACTGCATAGCTCGGCAAATTTTCCACAAGCTCTTCTTTGAATTTTCTCAAAAAAGTCATTTTTCAACTTCTCCCCGTATATGAGTGCTGACAATTACCCTGATGATGCATGATTCGCGCCAGCATAATCGCAGGAGGGAAATGCTATAAAACAAAGCTAAAAAGTCTTATATACCCTTGAGCACCGCGCACTAAAGCGCACAACATGCGCATGCCCGTGCAGATATTCCGCAATAGTAATAGGTGCCAAATTTTACCCAACTCTTCTGCACCCCTTTTTTATTGAGCAATTACGTTTTATGAGCTGTTGTCAAACTTGTGGAGGTTCAGACGGCACGGATTCTGCTCTGCATACGGTGAGGTAAATACTGCACAACCAGTAAAGAAGGAGAGGAACGCTATGTTTATTCGCCAGGAAAGCAGCCACGACCATGCCAACAAGGTGATCCGCACTGCAATCGAGACAGGGAAGTATCGAAAGACTGAAATTGACGGAGAAACGGTCTATGTCATTACCGGCATTACAGACTTCGGCAACAGCATTACCGGCCATGTGGGCGTTACCCGCGATGCGGTGTATATAGCTGCCCGCTCTCCTAAGGGTGATTTTGACGAGCAGCAGGCGCGCAATCTCATTTGTCAAAAAAACCTTTGGCAGAAGGAAGCCCTCGGCTTTGCCGATACCTACGTTCTTGTGCCCCCCGCTGCGCTCTGGCGCCAGCTGCCCTTGGCGGTACGCCAGTACCTGAACGAAAAAATGAACATGTATTTCATGATCGACCCTCCGGCACGCAGCAGGGTAGCACAGAGGATACGCATTACCGCGGACAAAAAATTCCCCTGCAGCCTCTGTAGCACAGCCCATGTCCGCGTAACAACAAAAGCGCGGCAGGGATGATACCATGGCAAAAAAGAATGGGCAGTTCAATATCTTTCATCTTACAGCGCTCTGCAATCTGGTCATCATAAAAGATGGGCTGTTGGAACTGTACCACGCGCTCTTTGACAAGCTCGGCATGTTGCTAAACCCGGATGCGATTACTTGGACGCCCGTGGTTACGGCAGGTGTGATAAGCGTTGTGTGCCTTCTCAGGCAGTCAAAAAAACCGGCCTGGTATGCAACCGTGCTGTTTGCGGGAATGCTTCTGGCGCGGGTCTGCAGCATGGTGCCGGAGGGCGGTATATCCGCGGCGTTTGTCTGCCTCTATATCTTGGATGCGTATGTGATATATGGGGTGACGATCCTTTTCTTTTTCTATGTTCCCTATTTCGAAACAATTTACAGAAGCAGCCGCTTCCCTCTAAGTCTGCCCGATGGCATGGCGTTTCTGGGGGTGTACTACCTCGTTTTGTCATTTGCCGGCAGCGCGGTGGAACTACTGGTACTGTTTGATCCCAGCAGTTATACGTTCAGCTTCCTCCGGTTTCTTTTTGCCCCCATGTGCTGCTGCATGGCCGGCATCGGGTTCATAGCATGCAACCGGGCCTTTGTGCTGACCGGCCTGCTGGCGCGGGCTGCAATAATTGCCTGCGTTTATCACCACAGCCTGCTCAATGCTTTTATCACGATCAACACTGTCGCTTTGCTGCTTACACTTACGGTGTACCGCAAGAAGCTTGCCCCCGGTTTCACGGACTATACGTGCAACGACAGGGCTGTCCGGTGAAACGGCGCAGATCCATAGCCAATGCTTGTGCCATATCCTTAGGTAATTTTTTAAAACGCTTGTTTTATTGCAGGCCTGAAAGACCCGGTTCGCTGGGCAATCAGAACTTTTTAATTGCCTGCAGGCTGCTTGAACACATGCACAACGACCCCCGGCTGAGGTACGCCAAACACTGAGCAGGATGCAGGAGCTTAACATGCAGGTGCTTATTGCAGCAGAGAAAACAGGCGCGGAAGCTCTCTGTCGTCAGTGCAACCGGCACTGCTGAAACAGGGCGCTTGAATACGCCTAGCCCGTAGAGGATTGGTTTTACACCCTTGCGTCGGTATCACAGGAAACCTTCCGGCAGATTGTTCAGAATCAGGAAGGCCATGTAGCCCAAAGCGCCCCGCCCTCCATTGCCTGCACGATTCAAACGGCGGAGGGCTGTCTGGTTCAGCCGCCGCACATAAAACTTCCCTTCTGCACGCGCTATTACTGCGATCCCGTCAAGGAGGCTACCGGCATCGTCGAGGCTATACAGCCGCTAAAAAATGAATTGCTTGCGCTGCGGAAAACACTGCGGCGACAGCTAAAGGCTGCGAGATTCGGCTGTTTGCTCCACGATACCCGCTCTTGACCTGAAGCGGTTTTACATATAGGAATACAGCCCGTAAGGATCATACGGGTCGGTTTCGCAAGCCAACTTCAAGACTTAAAGGTTTTTATTATCCCTGATCGACCTTCTGCTCCATCCCGCGCAGAAGCTGCTCGGCCCTGTCGATCACGCCGCCCACGGCTCCGGTGGCAAAGCCGTCTTCATCATCGGCGTCTTCACGATACTGCTTCTTCACCTCGCGCAGCTTGTTCAGAATTCTGTGCGCATACAGCTCAAGCTCTTCTCCCGGATACGGCTCGTTTGTTTCCAGGACACGCGAGGCCGAGCTGTAGCCGCGCGACGCCCAGCGGGCGCTGTTGTGGCCCGACATGCTGGTAGAATAGGGATCGTCAATCCGCGAATATGTGCGGCCCATCTGGTTGCCGCAAAAACCAAGAACCTCTGCCTGAAATTCCACTGCCGTCATTGATCCTGCCATGATGTATACTCCTTTTGGGTTTATATCTGTATGATCTAAACAATTAACTGCGCAACACGAAAACCGACATTGCTATACCGGTTCTCGGGGCTACCGGCAAACCGATAGGCCGGGCGCATATAGTTTGCTTTATTCGTATTATATGAGCCTCCTCGTACAATCCGCTTGTTTCCCGAGTGTCTCATGAAAAAACCACCTCTGGCATAATGAGCATAGGCATCACCGTCATACCAGTCATTGCACCACTCCGAGACATTGCCCAACATTTGAAGCATGCCGAACGAACCTGCTTCGTTAGGATATGCCTTTGCCGGAAACGGCCACGGCTGTAATTCTTTCTGGCAATTCCACCACAACCGCCTGCCTTCTTCCCAGTCATTGCCCCAGGGATATTTCCTTCCATCATAGCCCCGGGCCGCCAGCTCCCACTGCGCCTCGCGCGGCAGATGCACACCGGCCCAGGAGCAGTATGCCGCGGCATCAAACCAGTTGACGCCGACCGCCGGCAGATCATCAGGCCAGTTTTTCCATATCCCCCAACGCTCATTATCTATATCCTTACTGGTTCCGGTGTGCTTCCCCCCGCAATAGCCAGTAGCCCTCACGAAAATCTTGAACTGCTTCACCGTCACGCAGGTGATGCTCATATAGTACGGTTTCAAGAAATGCAGGTGCCGGGGCTTTTCATTATTACGGGCTTCACGGTCATCATCCCCGGAACCCATCCAGAACCACCCGCCGGGCACGAGTGCCAGTTCACTGCCGTCGGCCTGGTTGACTATTCGTGAAGGCAGATCTTTAATTCGATCATCCGTTGCCGGGCCGATGACCGGCGCCTCATCTCCGGCCCGCACGGTTATATCCAAATGAGAGGTTTCATCCGCCTCCCGCTGCCCACGGGGATAGAGGGCATTGGCCTCTGCCCGAATCCGTTCGGTCACCTCAATGCCGGAAGGCGGCATAAACAAAAATCTTGCTGTCATAAATTCTTTGAGCGCTTCGCGATGTTCAAGGCTCAGCTGGTGCCACTGCGTATCAGGGTTTTCGCCGCAGTCGAGAGCTTCCTTTTGCCACTGCTTTTTCTGATAGATAAGATTGCGGGCATACAGCCGGTCATAATCATTGTCTGACTTCCGGGCTGCAATGTACACACGGTCGCGGGTGATACCTGCATGTCCGGTCTGGCCGTCGCCGAAGTCTCTGACCCCGGTTATCACGAAAATCGTTTCGCCATCGAGCTCCGTTACCCGGTACGCACCTGCCTCGATTGCTGCTTCTATGACCATGTTTACATAGCCATGCGGGTTTCCCAGTTCCAAACTGCTAAACTCCATACTTCTCTTCTCCCGTATTGTTTGTGTTCGCACTTTTCTATCAGTTGCAGAGTGCAGCTCTTAATGCTCACTCGCATCAGCCGTGCTGACTATCTGCATATGCAGAGACTGTGCCATGGTTGACATACCACGGGGAAGGCTCTGCAACGCTCTGTCTTTGCTGGAGAAAATAAACAGATGGGGGATTGAATTTTTTACATTGCGCGGATCATGGGGATGTGTGCGCGTGTGTTGCGCAGTTTTGCATATAGGGCATTGATAGTTAGTCGTTCCTGAAAAATACCATAAATAATTGAAATATCTTCTTTTATTTTTAATAATCACCTGTTATAATCGCCAGTAAAAGCTGATTTTGATTAAAAACTCTGGTGATTTATGCAACCCAAAGACAGAAGCAAAGAAGG
>CAIWCT010000324.1 GCA_903911225.1 uncultured delta proteobacterium | reverse complement strand
GTCAATGCTGCATAACTATTTATGAAACACTACACTAGATTTCATATATCCAAGACAACATAGTTACTCAAAAGAGGAAGTTCGCAATATATACATGATTTACGATCTTTTGAAGTTTAATGAAATAAAAACTGCCGCCGCTGGCTCAAGAATAAAAGTGTCTCTGTCTATACATGATTTTTTAAATTATATAATAAATGCCGGTTGTGTTCCTGAAGGGCATATTGTTTATAATATGCGCGGCCCATATTTTAATCTTTTTGGCACAGCACTTGACATGGGTGCTTTGCGTTTTACTTTGACAGATGCACGTCTAGTATCAACTATTGATTTCGTAAACAACACTTCTTCTGCGAAGGCTGACGGGAAGATTTCTATGGAGTGGGAAGGTGGGGATGGTTCACAGTTGATAATAACCCGTATTTGAAAACAGATGCGCAGATCGGGTTGAAGAATGAACTCCGACATTCAATAATAACCCCTGAACTCCGAACCCTGTTAAGGATTTGTGGATGGTAGAGCATGAGATGTGGTATAATTTAAAAAAATAAATAGAGGTAATGATATGAAAACAACTGCCGGTCTTGAAAAAGAAATAGCCCGTGAAGCAAAGGCCTTGCCGCGCATGTGCCAGCAGACAATACTTGATATTGTCCGCCTGTTGAAGACAAAGACCGCTACTACGGAGCGGCACAGCATAACGAGTCTCAAAGGCTGCGGCAAGGAAATCTGGCAAGGTGTTGATGCGCAGAACTACATAAATCGCCTCAGGGGGGAATGGGAATGAACGTTCAAAAGGCTTTGGCTGGGATTGAATCCATTGCGATAGATACAGCACCGTTTATTTATTATATCGAGGAACACAAACACTACCTTCGGGCTGTAGATCAATTATTTACGCTGGTTGATAAAGGCAGTATCTTAGGGTGTACGTCGATTATAACCCTGATTGAAGTTGCCAGTAACCCAATGGAAGAAAAAAACAGGGATTTGATTGCACGCTATGAGGAGCTTTTATCGGATTCGAAAAATTTGACTATGTACGATATTGACAGGCGTATTGCTCTTGAAAGCGCCAGACTAAGGGCTGCTTATTCCTTGAGAACCCCTGATGCGATTCAGATAGCCACCGGACTCGTCAATGGCGCACAGGCCTTTATAACCAATGACCGGCCACTGAGAAAAATAAAAGGTATTAAGGTTATCCTGCTGGATGATTTATTGTAGCTGGTAGGTTGGGCAAAGTGAAACGTGCCCAACATTTCTTTGATTAACAACAAATTAATGCTGGGCACGCTCCGCTTTGCCCAGCCTACACACTTGCAGAAAAGCATCCTGAACTCAGAGGGCAGTTTCAGCAATGTGAAGATTTTTTTATTTGGGTCTGATTACATATGCCCTGCCAGCTCCAGTGGCTGGGCAGCTTGCGTGAATCATTGAGGGTCAGGTCTACACATTTGACAGTTCGAAGGGTTGAATATGCGCCACCTTGCATTAACCGTTAAGCAACCTTATGCATCGCAGATTCTCGATGGATCAAAACCCATCGAATACCGCTCATGGCAGACGCATCATCGAGGCGATATTGTAATTTGCGCTTCCAAATCACCCAAAATGAATGGACTTCCGACCGGGTGCATGATCTGCCTGGCGGAACTGTACGACATTACCATAAACCCTGATACGGGCATTTTCAACTGGCACCTGCGCAATATTCGCCATTTAAAGCAGAAACCCGTAAAAGGCCAATGCCGCCTCTTTTATGTAGGCATCCAGAGTGTGGTTGTTCTTGACAAACCTCCTTGCCATAACCTGCGCGCCAAACGCGCTGACACACCGATTCGCCCGTTAAAGGATAAGATGAAAAATAAAGATGAAAAAATGAATGTTGATGAATCAGTTGAATTGCTTCGCAAAACAGTGAAAAAATTTTTGTCTGCGAAACACAGATCGTAGGTCGGGTTGAAAAATGAAACCCGACAATTCCCGGGATAACCACAACTGATTAGCCGGTAGGTTGGGCAAAGTGAAACGTGCCCAACATTTTTTTTGATTAACAACAAATGAATGCTGGGCACGCTCCGCTTTGCCCAGCCTACAAACTGGCGGCGGATGGGCAATTGCTACAGTTTTGCCCGCTGTGATGGGTCACTCCGGCTTGCGGGCAAAGCCGTAGAAAAGGAAGGCTGCAAGCTCGCTTGCGCGCTGCTGAATATCGGGCATGATCTGCACGAAATCGGGATGGTTTAACAGATCACTCAGGTGATCGAGCATGAACAGCAGCACGGGCATTTTGACATCGCTGTGTATGTGGCCCTTCTTCTGGGCCTGCATGAAAAAATCCACTGAAAGCTTGCGCGTTTTTTTCTGCATTTCGCGGAAATAGCCGTGCAGAGGTGAGTTCTCCTGCATCATATCCTCAAGAAATGGCTGCCCCACGGTATGAATCTGTGAGGTTGTCTGCATAAGCATTCCCTGCACTTTGGCGGCAAAAGGCCCCTCCTCTTCTGTCATGTCATGAAACGCGGCCATACCCCGGTCAACTACTCCGTCAAGCATCGTACGGGCTATATCCCACTTGTCGGTAAAATATTTATAGCAGGTCATTTTGCTGACCCCCGCATGTTTGCAGATTTCTTCCACTGTCACACGGCGAACGCCGTATTTAAAAAAAAGTTCCTGCGCTGCTGCCAGAAGCGCCTGCTTTTTTTTTGGGTTGTGGCTCGCTCTTCTTGTCAATTTTCATTATTTTTCCTTACTTAATTTGTCTAATTATACCTAATTCGTAAAAAAATTGCACTAAAATAAATTTACTTAGTTGACATAGCTATACGATTATTGTATTAAAAAAATAGAATCGTACATTTTGCGCTTCAAAGGAATCTGTATGCCCATACCTTCAATAATTGATTGAATCAGATTCAAAACAATAGCGTAGCGAGAGGGTTTTTATGGAGCGCAGACTCTTTCTCAAAGCACTGGGGGTGGGATGCATCGGCTGCTGCTGCACACCGCTCAACACTTTTGCGGCAATCGGACAGAAAACCTACAGCACAACCAAACTTTTAAAAGATTATGATCTGAATTTACAGTGGCGGCGGGACCTGTATCTCAAAATTCCCTCTTTAGCAGGCGACATTGACCAGGTGCTCGCCGAAATGCGCGACTCCTACGAGGCAGTCATTCCCGACATACCCTATATCGGCAAAAGGAATTTTCATCTCCAGTGGGTCATCCCGAATGCTGAAAAACTTGCTGATTACCTTGTGGCCAAAAAGTACGGTGTAACGATTCCGCAGTTCAGCAGGCTGCATCTTGACCAGGCACTGAGCGACCTTATGGTGAAGTATCCGACGGCAGATGAGCGCCGGCAGATCGGCAGCATGCAGTTCGGGCCAATGTCCGATATGCTGATGCGTTTCGTGGCATGGCGCTCGCAGCTGAAAACATTTCCGGAAGATTATATCTTGAAATTCGTTCCGGGCGATGGGGTGGATTTTGACTGGGGGCTTAACTATACGCAGTGCGCCAATGTTATTCTCTACAGCAGGCATGGCGCGGAAGATCTTGTGTACCCGCTGATCTGCACGATGGACTATGTTGCGGGCAAGGCGCTTTTTGTCGGTTATCACAGAACAATGGATATTGCCAGCGGCGACCCGATGTGCGATCTGCGCTGGAAAAAAGGCGTTGAGTCCGTCATACCGGAAATATAATTTTGGTGAATTAGCACATGCGTAATTTGAAATAATTTATTGAGGGAGAAGTTGATGAAGAAATTGATGCTCTGTGTTGCCATGCTCTGGCTCGGTGCGGTTGTGCTTACCGGCTGCAAACAGGAAACGTCGTGCGACCCAGGCTCAAAGCAGGCATGCTACTGCCCCGACAATTGTACAGCTAAAGAGCAGACATGCAGGGATGACGGCAAGGGCTGGGATGCATGCCCGTGCACGTATTATTCAGCCTGGTGCGACAACACTTCGGGCCTGTGCTGGCAGGACCCGCAGAGGGATGCCTATGACATGGATGAAGGCGGTGTCGAGCCTGCTGATGCGGTACGGTATTGCAGGCAGGTGGCCTTCGGCGGCCATGCAGACTGGCGGCTGCCCACCATTGAAGAGCTGCGCACGCTGGTCAGGGGCAATCCGCCCACCGAGACCGGCGGCGAATGCCCCCTGGTTGATGGCAGTGTCAGCTCCGATATGAATAATCCGGCATGCGGGCCTGTGACAGAATACGGCGGCCCCGGCATCGGCGGCTGCTACTGGCCCCCGGAGCTTGCCGGTAACTGCAACAAGCCGGACCCTGCTTCGCTGGGGCATCCGCTGGAGTTCGTGTCATCAACCCGATGCCCGGATGCTCCGACCAAGGGCTGGTATGGTACAATCATGTTTGAAAATGGGGCAGTCTGCTGGAACCATATCAATACATTTTCTGATGTGCGCTGCGTGCGCGCGGCTCCCACCCCCAGAGAAGCATGTGTTGAAAACGGGCAGTGCATGCCGGGTGAAACGCGCAGGTGCATCGCCAGTAATTTCAGGCCCGGCGCGCAGGTCTGTGCTGCTGAAGGGAACTGCTGGGGGCCCTGCGACAGCACGGTATTCACAAAATCGCCTCCCTCAAAGGATGTCTGCCCCTCATGCGATCAGCTGAAGCTGACCATCAGCGTGCCGGAGAAACTAACGGTGAAGCCCGCGCAGCTCATGGCCTTTCTGTATGCTGCTGACACCTGGACATTTCCGCCCAGCAGGCCGCCGGATGGTGGCAATTCCGACGACCAGGTGAAAAATCCCGATATTGACGTGGACAAGCCGTTTAGCCTGACAGTGCCCACCTGCACCTATTATCGAAAAAAATGCCTCAAGGGTGAGTATAAGCTGTATGTAGCCATCCTGCAGAGTGACACCATGCCGCCGGTCATGCAGGAGGGCGACTACTGGTGGGGCATGGATCAGGAGCCTCTCTCGCTGGGAAACGGGCCTGCAAAAGATATACCACTGGATATTACCCTGGTGCCCTGGACAAAGTAGATACTGAAAGTCTTTGAATACCGGCGTGCAGGTAGTTGGCTATACGCGTCAAAAAAACAAGCGGTTGCGGCAGACAGCCTCAGCTGCTTGTTTTTTTATTGTCGGTCTTTATTGCAGGAAGCAGCGTTTTTAACACTGGATTATTTGCCGCAAGAATGGTCGTTGTCTCTGTTTCAGGGTCAAATATAATGTATGCCCTCCCGGCATGAATCTGCCGTTTCACAGAATCAATCTTACGGCTGATTTCAATCTCCTGTTTTCCGTAATCGGTCCCTTCGCGCATGACAAATCTTTCAATGACGCCCTGCAGGGCCTCTGCGCTTAAGCTGTCCGGGGGAACAATAACGGGAAGCCTGTGCATGGATAGCCTTTCATGGGGTTCAGCAAAGCGGAGTCCCGGCTGCTTTATTCTGGAAGTATTCAAGCAGCTGCCTGACCTCGGGTTTAAGATACACAGTTGCAATATCAATAAGCTTCAGTATTGCTTCGGCGCAGATTTTTATCTGCTGCTCAGTGCCTGCATTTTTATCAAGAAATAAAATAGTTTGCTCATGTACCTTGCATAAACCGCCGGAGCTTTCATCGAGTGACTCCATCCGGATCTTCACGCCGTGTGCGTCAAGCAGGGCAATAAGGTCATCCAGTATAGTGTAAGTATTCATGGGCAGCCCAAACGCATAGTAATTGCTCATCGTAAGTATTCAGGTCACAGGGTTCAGTCTTTAGGGTTCAGGAAAACCGTGAAGGCATGAACACCGTTTGATAAGCGGTAGGTCTGAGATCTCTAACTCGCACTTCACTTTGGCTGGCCAACCATGGGTAAGTTTGTCTGTTTCAATTTGCAGTCGACAAAGCTTCCGATAGACAACCAAAGTCTCCAACCGTCGTGTACGCTCCCATAGTTCTTTCCTGAACCCTGACCCCTCGCTACCTGAGTAGTTGCTGCTCATCAACAATCCAGAGGCTATGGGCTTGTGCACACCATGCCCCGGTTACACCGGCTTGAGATAGCGAACATCGGGCTTTTCATCCGGTGAGAGCGTGCTGAATGTGAACGTGGTAATGGAGCCTGGCGCCGGGTAGCCGTCAAGAACCCCTGAAGCGGAAAGCCCGAGCTTGTTTGCCGGCGTGAGGGGCATGGCTTTGGCCCACAGAATCATAAACACAATGATGTCGCCGTGGGTGACTGCGGCAATATGCTTTCCTGCATACTGCCGGCGCATGCGCTGCACAAACCCCCTGGCTCGCGCAACAATATCAGCGGGCTGCTCAAACCCGGCGGGCGCACCTGTGTAGATATCATCGCGCACCCCGTCCACCTCTGCCGACGGCCGGCCCTCGAAGGCTGAATGAACCTCCGTGAGCAGCCTTGATATGCGCAGCTGCCGTACACCGGTGCAGGCAAGTATTTCGCGGGCTGTCTGGCGTGCCCGGAGCAGGGGGCTAGCGAATACGGCGGCAATATTTTTTCCGTGCAGGGCGCGGCCTGCGCGCTGTGCCTCCTGCAGGCCTTGCGCATCAAGCCCGAAGCCGGGCAGCCTTCCGTAAAAGACCGCCCCGGGATTGTGTACATGTCCATGCCGCACAAGGGATATTGTTAGAACTTTTTTCATACCCTTTTTTAAAGCCGCTATACTGTTTTGCCCGATCAGGAGTTCAATCAGCACATGGCCAACCATGGCATACTGGATGCAAACGCACAAGCATATTTTACCGCCGGCGGCAGGTCCGTCATCTTTGTCGAACAGCATAAAAAAAGCGGATGAATGTAAGATGGTTCCTACATTCATCCGCTTTGAGATCTAGAAGCAGGCCCACCCTGTTACGGGGAGGTCATGCTCATGTTGGCGTACTTATTTTGTTCTGACATTAACCGCCTGAAGACCCTTGTTGCCCTTTTCAACATCAAAGGTAACAACATCGCCTTCGGCCAGTGAACGGAAACCGGATTGTGCAATAGCAGAATAATGCACAAATACGTCACCATGTTCAGCAGACTCGATAAAACCGAAACCTTTTTTCTCATTGAACCATTTTACTTTACCTTCAGCCATTCTTGTATTCCTCCTTTCTTATTAATAGTACTTGCTAGAGTGGATTTTGGTAATCTTGTTTTACTCCTGTTGCATCCACACTATGGCCGATAACAAAGGACTCCAAAAACCAGTCCGGCTTGCCCGAAAAAGCACCAGACATCACAATTTGTGATTCTCAGTGCATTTTACTCATTTTCTACTCCTATTGCAATTATAAAGCGCGGCGCTTCTTGAATCCATCTCCCCCCGCGTCTTTCGACTCGGACTTGGGACGGGCAAGGGTCACGACCAGCTTATTGCCGTCAAGCTCCACACCCTTGCATTTTCGTATAACATCCTGTGCGTCAAGCTCAGTGGCCATTTCCACAAAAGCAAATCCCTTGGATTTTCCGGTAAGCCTGTCTTTGATGACTTTTGCTGAAATACATTTGCCAAGATCGTTGAAATTATCCTTGAGATCCTCTGATGTTATGAGTTCCGTCAGGTTGCCGACATATATTTTATTATTCATAATTCGAGCTCCCTGTAGGCCGATTGTGGTTGCTTGCATAAGTGCAGATTGCATGAAAAATTTCAGGTCAAAAAAAAGCCCGTGAGATTAATCTAAATCCCATGAGCTTTCTGTTCGTCGATCGTATTGGATTTTAAATTAAAATATATAACTGTACTTCTTTATACTTTAAAATATCGCATAAAAAATTATATGTGTCAAGATAAACAATTCAGCTCAACAATTTTATAAAAAAACATAGTGCAGCACAACCGGAAAAAAGCATGTAGTGCTGCATGCGTAAAATATTTTATGGAAGGCCTTGACTCAGCGCGGCGCACGATGTATGTTTATAGCATATGCTAATAATACAGAGGGCGCTTCATGCCACGGCCATGTAAATGCAGACATATTGAAGGTGAACCGGGAGCCATCTATTTCAAGCCGCGTGCAGTGCCCCTGTGCGAGCTTGTAGAAATTGAGCTCAGCCTCGACGAGTTTGAAGCCCTGCGGCTTGCAGACCTTGAGGGCCTTTATCAGGAAGACGCCGCACGGCGCATGAAAATTTCGCGCCAGACATTTGCCAATATCGTGCATGAAGCGCGACGCAAGGTCGCCGATGCCCTTGTTAACGGCAGGGCTTTAAAAATTTCGGGGAGCGCCCCGGCAAATAAATAACCCAGGAAACACTGCAGAAAAAGGACAAAACCATGAAAATCTGTATTCCCACTGAAACAGGCGAAGGAAAAAACGCACAGGTGTTCGGCCACTTCGGCAGCGCACCGTTTTTTACCATTTACGACACCGATTCCCTGGCTCTGGAAATTGTCGAGAACGGCAACAGCCATCATGAGCACGGCGCCTGCAATCCTGTGGCAGCGCTGCAGGGCAAAGCCGTCGATGTTGTGGTGACCGGCGGAATGGGCGCACGGGCTATCATGATGCTCAATGCTCAGGGCATCAAGGTATTCAGGGCCGCGGCCGGCACGGTGGATACAATTATCGGCAACTTCAGCGCTCAGGACCTTGAGGAGCTGACGGTGAACAATGCCTGCGCTTCTCACGGCTGCCACTGATTCAGGTCTATAAAGCAAGCGCCGCAGGCAAAATCACTTGCCGCGCTGACAATGATACGGGGTATTCTCATGTTCAACGCGGACAGCTGTGATGAATGCGGATCATGTCTTGAGCAGTGCCCTGACGCGCAGTACTCCAGGGAAAAAGCAATAGCTGAGGTCAGGGCCCTGAAACAGGGTTTGACAGCAGACATTCTTTCGACCTGCATCACCTGCATGGCCTGCAATGAAAGCTGCCCCAACGGAGCAGCCCCCTTTGACCGCATCAGTATGCTGCAGGAGCAACATGGCATACGGCTGGTATCCGGCGGTCGGGCACGCATGATTGAAACACAGCTTAACAGTGTGCCCAAGCGCATCATCGCTGGCAGCGACAGCAGGCTGCCCGCTCTTTCGCTGTGTGTTATGGAGCATGCGCTGCCGCCGAATATGGCCGATAGCGGACTTTTCAAGGGGCTCACCATTGTGAGTGGCAGCCCGTATTATTCCCGTGTTGTGCACCTACATACAGGCATGCCGTCGCTCACGCAGGAGCATGCTGCGGATTTTATCGGGAATCTTGCAGCTCTTGGCAGGAAGGAAATCGTTTTTGTCCATGACGACTGTTATGTCATGGCTGCTGTGCTTGCCCCCGGCTACGGCATCGAGGTGCCGTTCGTATGCGTGCATCTTGCCGACTGGCTGAGCCGGGTGCTTGAGGAAAAAGGGTCTGAGGTACAGCGACTTGGCAAAAAAATTGCCTTCCAGCGACCGTGCATCGCGCGGCTTGCGCCTTGGACTGACCGCTATATCGACACGGTTTTCAGGCTTACAGGTATTGAGCGGGTGACCCGGCGCTATGACGGAATGAACGCTACGTGCTGCGGCATCGGCCTCATGGAGAAATATCCCGAACGCAGCCGGGATCTGGTACAGAAAAATATCGCAGATGCCCTGAAGCACGGCGCCGAGGCCATGGTCTTCGGCTGCCCGAGCTGCTATGCTTTCATGAGCGCCCCGTGCATGGCTGCCGGGCTTGCGCCAATATTTATTTCAGACCTTGCCTGCATGGCCCTGGGCGAGATACCCTTTGAACCGCGGCCTCATATCAGGAGAGATTCTGTATGAAAAAACGTTTAACCCTGCTTCTTTTTTTTGCGGTGCTTGCCGCGTATGTTCTTGATCAGGCTAAAGCATCGGCACAGGAGCAACCGGCCCGGCATCCCCTGATAATTTATTATTCTCTCACGAGCAACACTAGAATTGTTGCGGCTGAGCTTGGCAGCGAATTTGGCTGCGAGCGGTTGGAGCTAACGTCGATGAGGGAGCGCACGGGGTTCTGGAAAGTCAACTGCGTTATCGACCAGCTGTTTGACCGCGACGATCTGCCCGGGCCGGTGAAGCTTGATTACACGCAGTATAACCCGATTATCATCGCCTGCCCCATCTGGATACACAGGCTTGCCTCGCCCATGCGCACATTCTTGGACCACAAGCGACTGACGGGAAAGGATGTGTACGTGGTGGTGACGCATCAGGGCAATTACGAAGAAAAAAACGAACAGGCTGTCAGGCAGTTTCTGGCCGACCAGGATATGCATCTTAAAGGATATGGCGCCGTGCTTACGCGTGGCAAAACGGAGGCTGAAATAATCAATGAAACAAAAAGCATCATTAAAAGAAATTTTCCTGAAATGGAAAAACCTTTTTCAGGCAACAGCAACTAGACTGGAGGATTCTGTAATGGTCAGTACATGTGCAGGCGGCACGGGATGTAAATCATGCGATACGGCAAGCACCTGTTCGCAGCAGGATAAAGAAAAGCACTCTCAGGATTTGATTGATGCGGCCATGGGCGCTATCGGCAAAAAGTTCATGGTGCTGAGCGGCAAGGGCGGCGTCGGAAAAAGCTCTGTCGCGGTGAACCTGGCTGCAACGCTAGCCGGCCGTGGCAAAAAAATAGGGATTCTTGATGCCGACATCCACGGGCCCAATATCCCCAAGATGCTTGGCATTGATGATGAGCGGCCCGAGCCTGCCCCCGGCGCCGGCATTTTCCCCATATGCGCTGCCGACAATCTGCACGTTATGTCCGTAGGTTTTTTTCTGCAGCACGAAGAGCAGGCCGTCGTCTGGCGGGGCCCGATGAAGCATGGCGTGATGAAGCAGTTTCTGGGCGAGGTGCAGTGGGGCGAGCTTGACTATCTCATTATTGATCTGCCGCCCGGCACGGGTGACGAGGCGCTGAGCATCTCACACCTGATCGGAAAAGTCGATGGCGCAGTGATTGTTACCACGCCGCAGGACGTGGCACTGCTTGATTCAAAAAAAAGCATCTCCTTCTGCAAGGAGCTTAAAATTCCGCTTATCGGCGTGGTGGAGAACATGAGCGGCATGCTGTGCCCGCACTGCGGAGAGAACATAGATCTGTTTAAATCCGGCGGCGGCGAGGAAATAGCCAAAAAAATGCAGGTGCCGTTTCTCGGCCGCGTGCCGCTTGATCCGGCCATGGTGCTGTGCGGCGATGAAGGCAAGCCCTTTGTATCTACCCATCCCGAGTCACCGGTAACAGCAGCTTTTGCTGGCATTGCCGATGCCTGGGAGCGGCTGCTTGCTTAGCGCGGGATGCACATCGCGGGCTGATTAACTTCTCAGCAGGAGGTGACTATGGAGCCTGAAAAGAAAGCAACCAAAGCATTCGTAAAAAAAAAGATACTCGATGTGCTTGCGGCAACTGCCGGACAGCCGGATCCCCATACGGGCAGGCACCGCTGCGGCATGATCCACCGCACCGCCCTGGTGCTTGCAACTTCGTATAAGGACGAGCCGCGCGCAACGGCCCTGGAATTTTTCAACGAGGGGCTCACACTTTACATACTGGGCGGCCCGGGCGCAAAGATCGCCAATATAAAACGTAATCCCCGCGTGTCGGCCTTTATCTACGAGCAACCCCTTGACCATAGAAAGATGCAGCCAAGCCTTCAGATTTTCGGCCTGGCCGAGCTTGTTACCGTGCGCAATAATGCGCGCCTGTTCAGGGCAAAGCTGAAAAAATGGAACCTTGATACGGTCATGAAAAACCTGCTCGCACCCATGATACGGGAACAGCATCTGCAGGCGGATGCGGCCGGGCAGTTCATACGCAAAAACACCGAGGCTTGCAGCTTTATAAAAATAGTACCGCACAGGATCATTCTCAAAGAATACTATCCGGACTTTTCCATGAAAAAATACGAGTGGCAGCAGTAATTCGATTTTACGTATCCGGCAGCAGCCCGGCTGACACCGCCGCCGGTGATTCTGCGACTGGTCAGCCAGGGCAGGGTCACACGGTTTTTGTTAAACGCGATGCAAAGAAGATAAATTTTGTTCCCAATAAATAATACAGTTGCAAAATGTCGCCCGCTGCTGCAAACAAGATCTTGCCGTCTGGATTGAACCCGCTTGCCAGGCCTTAACGGAGGTGTAATGCTGATAACAGCGCTTGATTTAGTCGGCACATTTGCCTTTGCCATTACAGGCTGTTTTAAAGCCATAAAGCATGAGCTGGACATACTGGGCCTGATAATCTTAGGACTCATGACAGGCATCGGCGGAGGAATAGTTCGAGATGTTATTCTGGGAGTCCCACCGGTAGCTCTCACAACAAACCTGCATTTTTCAATCTGTCTGCTTGCCGCTCTGGTATCATATTTTTCTTATAAACATATCGCAGTAAGGTGGAACATCATACTTTCAGTAGACGCAATTGGATTGGGCGTGTTTACTGCCATAGGCTGCGCTAAGGCAGCCGGTCACGGTTTCGGTTTTTTCGGGATAGTATCTATCGGGGTTATTACCGCCATAGGCGGAGGGATCATACGCGATATTTTAGTCTCAGAGGTATCCGAGGTCCTGAAATCCGGATTTTATGCCACTGCCAGCATACTGGGCGCAACTGTGTATTTTTTTATTTTCAGGCTGAAGCTGTTTCAAGATAATCCGACGCTGCTCATGTTTGTTACGGTAACGATAATAGTGGCGGCCAGAGTCATAGCGCTCAAAAAGCATTTTCATTTAAAGCAGCTGCGCAAAATGCCGCTGTCACCGACCAAATTATCCTATGAGCGGTACAAAAAAAAATAATGCCTGTCTCAATAAAACAGGGCATGTAAAAAGCCTTTCTATGTCAATGCCGAAAGTGCTATTTAGAGCCAATTGATTTGAGAAAAGGAGCCATATGGATTGCGCACAATGTAAAACACTTGATTGCTATAACAAAGGCAAAGACTGCACAGGCGACAAAGGCGAAATTGCCGAGCTGTACAGGAACGACCCGCAGGCGCTTGCGATCATGAAGGCCGCAGCGGAGCTGGAGGCCGAAGGCTATATGCTGCTTCCACGCGTTCAGGAGGTGATACTGTTCAGCCGGAAAATGGGCTATCGGCATCTGGGCATGGCCTTTTGCGCAGGGCTGCACCGCGAGGCGCGGCTGCTGCAGGAGCTGCTGGCTCCGCACTTCGAGATAACTTCTGCCTGCTGCAAGCTCTGCGGCATTGCAAAGGATGATTTCAATCTGCCCAAAGTGCGGGTTAATGCCCACGAGGTCATATGCAACCCCGTGGGGCAGGCGGATATTTTAAACCGTGCAGGTACGGAGCTAAATCTTCTATTAGGCCTGTGCCTGGGCCACGATATGCTTTTTAACAAACATTCGGCAGCCCCCGTTACGACGGTGATCGTCAAGGATCGCGTGCTTGCCAACAATCCGGCTGGCGCGCTCTATTCGGCGCACTGGATGCGAATGATCAAGGAAAACCCTATCCCCGGAAAAGGAAAATCAACCGATGACAAATGAAGTGCAGGATTTTTTCAGAGACGTTGCCAAGGCGCGGCAGAAGCTAGCCAAAAATATCCCCGATGCCTATACATCTTTTGCAGGCCTCCACGACAGCATCATGGCCCCCGGCGCTCTTGACAAGAAGCAGAAAGAGCTGATCGCCCTGGGAATTGCCGTTGCCAGCCACTGCAAGCCCTGCATCTATCAGCACACGCAGGCCGCCGTGCAGGAGGGGGCCACGCCCAAAGAGATTCTTGAGGCTGCAAGCGTTGCCGTTCTCATGGCCGGGGGTCCGGCTTTCGCGCATTTGCCGGAAATCCTGAAAGTATTTGATGTTCTTGGGGTGAAGCACTAGAAAATACAAGCAAAACCCATTCCCTCAGCCCCATGCAAAAATATGGTAGATTTATATGCTGTGATCGAGCTATATTCTTACCAGTAAGAATAATCAATACAGGAGAAACTGTATGCCGAACGTGGCTACAACAAAAATGTCCTCAAAGGGGCAGGTGGTAATTCCTGAAATTATCCGCAAACAACTCAACCTCAAGGATGGCGCGCAATTTGTGGTGGTGGAAAAGGATGATGTCGTTATATTTAAGGCAATTAAGCCACCGGCAATGAATCAGTTTGATGAATTGATCTCACAGGCACGCTCGCAGGCGCGGCAGGCCGGGCTCAAAAAATCCGACATATCCGCAGCAATTGCAAAGGTGCGGGGCCGGAAGTGAAAATCGTTGCTGATACGAATGTACTGGTGTCAGGCGTATTTTTCACAGGGCCCCCTTTCCGGATACTGCAGGCCTAGCGTGACGGCAAGTTAAAAATAGTCCTCTGTCTGGAAATTCTTTCGGAGTACCGGCGTGTGGGCGAACTCCTTGCTGC
This sequence comes from uncultured delta proteobacterium, assembly GCA_903911225.1. Taxonomy (GTDB): domain Bacteria; phylum Desulfobacterota; class WTBG01; order CAIYCZ01; family CAIRTM01; genus CAIWCT01. The sequence goes on along the minus strand of CAIWCT010000324.1, from coordinate 1,260 downwards.
TCAGTTTCCGGCAGTTGATGTGGGTGCATTTCTTGAGCTATTAAGGATAAACCCCGAAATGGTCTCTTCGCAGCAGCTTCCAAAACCCGTTTGTGATGATCCCGATGACGATATGTTCATTGCCTGCGCGCTTGCCGCAAAAGTAAAAATTATCATCAGTGGAGATAAACACCTGCTCAAAGTGTGGAGCTATAAAGGTGTAGAAATTTTGACACCACGCAGGTTTGTTGATACTTTTTTATGCAAGCCTTAAGTACAAGGCGACCTTTATACCTCTCCTGCACCGCTTTTATTTTATTACCCAACACTCAAATATGTATTCAAGTACTTCAGCAACGCCGCCCAGAGTTGTCCCATGCCCGCCGCAGGTGCTTTATTTCTACTTATGTTTCGGCGTCAGCTGCTTTTCGGCTTTATTGAAGGCTTCCGATAAGTCATCGGTGCTTTTCAAAAAAGCTTTTTTGGTATCCTCCCATGTCTCGGCTGAGCTGTTTTTCATGCTGCCGTACCATTCTGCAACCTTTATGCGCTCCCTTTTAAGCTCCCTGAGCACCGCCTGCTCTTTTTTCCGCGAGGCATCACTCATGCTGCGCCAGTGTGCGGCAAAGCTGTTTTCCATTTTATCGATCCGGTCATCGATATCGGCAAGCGCAGCCTGCGTTTTTTTAACGGCCTCATCCTTCTGTGCGGCAGAATAATTTTCAATGGATTTAAATGCCTCGGCAGTTTCCTGCTTCACCTCCCTGAGAGATATCTCCCCTTTCGCTTCATCAGCTGCATAGACCAGTGGACTCGTAGCGCAGAAAACCAGGAAGCTCATAAGCAGAACGGTGGTCTGAACTGTGTAATTTTTCATACCAAACACCTTCCTTTCCATAGAGAGTATAAAAAAATTTAGAGAATATGCCTTTGCTCACAGGAGCCAGAGGGCTGATTCAATCTTTATATATATAGGTAGGGATTGAGAAAAAAAAGTCAAGCGGTTGAAGCGGTGCAGCAAAGTAATTGGCAGTGCGCAAGGGCGACCCATGAAGTGCGGTCAGCCTGAATAATTCAATTCTTACCAACAATCCTGGATGCCCCCCGCTACCGTGCACGGGCAAGAACATCAGAAACCGTTTTTGAAAGCTCGGCTCTGGTGAATGGCTTTATCATAAACGCTGATACGCCGCGCGCAGCGGTTTCCTGGCAGGTCGTTTTTTCGCTGTAGCCTGTTATCATGATGACCGGCATATCGGGCCTCAGAGCTTTAATCTGCTG
>CAIWCT010000323.1 GCA_903911225.1 uncultured delta proteobacterium | reverse complement strand
GCAGTGAACAGGCCATTTTTTGAAATGGCTTGATCCTTCCGGGTGCATGTCGCGCGATGCCACCACAAGATCAAACCTGCCCATTATCCGGTTTATGCGTGGAACTATTTCATCACCGCGGGCAACGGCAAGCGAGCCGCCCGGACAGAAGTCGTTCTGCAGATCAACAATCAGAAGGCAGCGTTTTTTATGCATTGTGAAGCCTCTTTTCGATCAGGCTCTGCCGAAGCTCGTAGAGCCTTTCGCTTAAGCCTACTCTGTAGGTGTGAGGATTTGCAAAGCGCTTGTGTTCATCCGGAAGCATGGCGAAACGCTCCCGGGCAAAGGCCTGCGTGGCCTGCAGCACGGGGAAGCCGGCTACCTGCCGGCCGGCCCGCACCACCGGAAAAAAAACCGGGTCAGGGCGAATGGCGCTGCGGTTGACAGCGGTTTTTTGAAACGCAATGGCAGGATGCCTGATGAGTTTGATAGCTGACTCTGGTTCATCGTCAAGCGCAAGTGCGTCTATAAAAAATTTTCCCTGCATATCCAGATAGCGGATAACCTTTTTTTTGCCGGGGTTATTGATTTTTTCCGGGTTTTCCGAAAATTTGATAGTCGGCGAGTTGTTGATGCTGCTCATCTTGTAAATTCCGTCCAGGGCAGGCTGGTCATAGGAGCAGATCATCCTGGTGCCGACACCGAAGATATCGATGGGGGCCTGCTGGTCAAGCAGGCTTTCGATCAGGTGCTCGTCGAGCTGATTGGATGCGACGATTTTAACATATCCCAACCCGGCTTCATCAAGCATCGCGCGGGCTTTTTTGCTCAAGTATGCCATGTCGCCCGAGTCGAGGCGGATAGCGTTCAGTTTTGCCCCGCGAGACTCCATCTCACGTGCAACGCGTATTGCATTGGGCAGCCCTGAGGTGAGGGTGTCGTAGGTGTCCACAAGAAGAGTGGTTGCCTGAGGATATATCTCGGCAAATGTTTTAAATGCCTCGTATTCGCTTTCAAAGCTTTGTATCCAGCTGTGGGCATGCGTGCCCATGGCCGGTATGCCGTACTCTTTTGCGGCAAGGGTGTTTGATGTGCCGATGGCGCCGCCGATGAAAGCCGCGCGGGTGGCCGCCATGGAGGCCTCTGCCTGGGCGCGCCGCAATCCGAAGTCCATGACAGCTCTGCCTTGCGCGGCCGACACTATGCGCATGGTTTTTGTGGCGATGAGGGTCTGGAAGTTTATGATGTTCAGAAGCATGCTCTCCAGCAGCTGGGCCTCGATGATGGGTGCGGTTATACGCATCAGTACATCGTCGGGGAATACGATGTCGCCCTCGCGGAATGCATCGATATCGCCGCTGAAACGGAATGCGGAAAGCCAGGCAAGAAAATCATCATGAAATCCAAGAGATCTGAGATAGGCGATGTCATCGCGTGCATAGGAGAATGCAAGGGCGCTCTGCACGGCCTGAGCAAGGCCTGCAAACAGGCCGTAGCCGCCGCTGAAAGCAGCTGTGCGAAAATAGAGGTCAAAGGTGGCAACTGACTTGGTTTTACCGCTGCAGAAATACCCTTGCGCCATGGTCAGTTCATAGAAGTCGGTATAGAGTCCCGATTGGGTGATTGCCATGATTGCTCCTTGCCGGATGGTTAGTGGATTGAGGAACAAGGATAGCTCAGGGGCAGGGGAAATGCAAAAGGTACTTTCTGGTTATCTTTAAAGTTGAAGTTGTATGTGGTGGCGAATTTCATGCGCCGTATGGATTCCCGCCTGCGCGGGAATGACGATATTTTTTAACACATTTTTTTTGCTGCCATCCCCGCGAAAGTAAATTCAGGGGTACATGGGGACATGATCGATAGCCAGCGTTTCTTTGAAACCCATCATGATATTCATATTCTGAACCGCCTGGCCGGAGGCGCCTTTTACGAGATTGTCGATTACCGATACCAGCACAAGGCGCTTGCCCGACAGGGCAAACCCGATGTCGCAGAAGTTTGATCCGCGCACCCATCCTGTCTGCGGAAGCGTGCCTTCGGGCAGAATACGAACAAAGGGCTCATTTTTGTAATATCGTTTGAGGCAGTCATGCAGGGCTTTGCTGCTCAAGGGGCTCTTGAGGTGCACATAAATAGTGCTCAGCATGCCCCGGTTCATGGGAAGCAGGTGGGGGGCAAACGTAATGCCGATCTGCTTGCCGCAAATGCCTGAGAGCTGCTCTTCTATCTCCGGCTGATGCCGGTGCTTGAGTATGCTGTAGGCCTTAAAGCTTTCGCTGGCTTCGCAGAAGAGAGAGCCTGTCTTCAGCGACCTGCCAGCTCCTGACACGCCTGATTTGGAATCGGCGATGATGGCGCCTGTATCGATAAGGCCCTCTTTTAAAAGCGGCGTCAGAGGCAGAATGATGCTTGTGGGGTAGCAGCCGGGGTTTGCCACGAGCCGGGCTTTTTTGATCTTTTTGCGGTTGATTTCAGGCAAACCGTACACCGCTTTTTCAAGCAGCTCAGGGGCTGTGTGCTTTTCATACCATTTTTCATAGGTCGCTTTATTTGAGAGCCTGAAATCGGCGCTCAGGTCGATGACCCTTTTTTTCTTTTTTATAAATGCGGGCACTACCTGCATGGCTTCTTTATGAGGGACGGCGGTGAAGATGATATCGGCCCTGGGGGCTATATCTTCAGCATTCAGCGGCTCCAGAACGCGTTTTGCAATGGATCCGACGGCAGGATAGACCTGGTCATATCTTTGCCCGACATAGCGCTCCGATGTGAGGGCTGTAATTTCAACTTCGGGGTGACGCGACAGAATGCGTATAAGCTCAAGCCCCGTGTACCCTGTGGCGCCGATGATTGCTGCTCGCATATGATTTCTCCCATAAACAAAAAAAAGGAAGGACTCTAGTCCTTCCTTTGTGCTGTTCGTGTCGAGATTAGCGTTTCGAGAACTGGAAGCGTTTGCGTGCGCCCGGCTGCCCGTATTTCTTTCTTTCAACAATGCGCGAATCGCGGGTCAGAAGGGATGCGCGTTTCAGAATTGTACGGTATTCGGGATTTATCAAAATCAGCGTGCGTGAAATGCCATGCCGGATTGCCTCAGCCTGTCCGGTAGGGCCGCCGCCGAATACATTTACAAAAACATCATGCTTGGTGCCGAATTTTACCAGTTCAAGCGGCTGGCGGACAATCTGTTTTTTGGTTGCCAGTCCGCCGAAATAGTCATCAAGTGTGCGGGCGTTGATGGTGATATTGCCCTGGCCCGGTTCAATCCAGACTCTGGCAACCGAGGTCTTGCGTCTTCCTGTAGCGAAGTGCTTTTTACCTTCCATAGCTTTTTAGATGCCTTTCAATTCCAGAGTTTGCGGTTTCTGCGCCTCGTGTGGGTGGCTTGCGCCGGTATAGACTTTGAGTTTTTTAAACATCGCCCGTCCCAGGCTGTTTTTTGGCAGCATGCCCTTAACGGCAAACTCAAGAATCTGCGTCGGCTTCTTTTTGAGAAGTTCGCCAGCGGTCTTCTCGCGAAGTCCGCCCGGATAACCCGTATAGTGATAGTATTTTTTATCCTCAAGTTTGTTGCCCGTCAGCCGCACCTTTTCTGCATTCACGACAACGATAAAATCGCCTGTGTCGACATGCGGTGTGTAGATGGGCTTGTGCTTGCCGCGAAGCCGTGAAGCAATTTGTGTTGCCAGGCGTCCAAGGGTCTTGTCTGCAGCATCAATCACGTACCAGTCTTGCTTGACAGTCTCTTTTTTAGCTATAAAACTTTTCACTGGTGACTCCTATAGTTAAATTAAGCATTAAAATTTAATATTTTAGGGCCGTATTGTCAAGAAAATTTTTGGCCTCTGCTGCCCGTATAAGTAATAATCATGATTTTTCAGCAAGATAGAAGTGTATTTCTTTCCAGATTTTATCTTTCCCTTCCCCATTCAGCGCTGAGAAAAGAAGTATTGTATCAATGCACAGAATTTTTTTCCAGGCAGCACGTGATTTTTGCTGCATATTTTTACCGATTTTATCGATTTTTGTCAGCACGGCAAGGGCAGGTATATCGCGTTCATGCAGCCACTTCATGAACAGTACTTCATCATCGGTTGGGTCCCGGCGGGCGTCGATAATCAGAATGACCAGCCTGAGATTTGGGCTGTTTTCAAGATATGTTGCTATGAGCCCCCCCCATTTTTTGCGCATGGCTTCCGGTACCTTGGCATAACCGTAACCGGGAAGGTCGACAAAGTAGAATGAGCCGTTAACGTCAATGAAGTTAATAGCCTGTGTTCTGCCCGGAGTTGAGCTGGTTTTTGCAAGCCCGCGCCGGTTGAGCAGGCAGTTGATGAGCGATGATTTGCCTACATTGGATCTTCCGGAGAAGGCAATTTCAGGCAGTGATGTGCCCTTCAGCTGCGCTGCCGTATGTGCGCTTTTGAAAAAAGCTGCCGATGTTATTTTCATGCGATTTTATTCCCCTGCCTGAATGTTTGGAAAAAGCCCGAGATCCAGTATCTCCTGGCTGTCTGTTGCCGGGTCCCGTCCCGACGTGGTGAGATAGTTTCCTGTCATGGCGCCGTTTGCGCCTGCCAGATACATAAGCGGCTGCAGCGTTCTCAAATTGACCTCGCGGCCCCCGCATATCCTGATTTCTTTTTCCGGCAGCACAAACCTGAACATGGCAATGGCTTTGAGTATCTCAAGAGGGGGCAGCAGCATCTGATTTTCCAGGCGCGTGCCGGGTATGGGGTTGAGAAAATTAAGCGGCACGGAATCAACCCCAAGCTCCCGCAGGGTGAGGGCAAGTTCAACGCGCTGGCCCGGTGTTTCGCCAAGGCCCAGAATGCCGCCGCAGCATATTTCAAGCCCCGCCTCCCGGGCTGCCCGGACGGTTGCCGTGCGCCGGCTGAAGGGATGGGTCGTGCAGATATTGCCATAGAAGCTTTCTGCGGTTTCAAGATTATGATGATAGCGCTTAAGGCCTGCCTGTTTCAGACGTGCAAACTGCTCTCCTGAGAGTATGCCAAGCGATGCGCAGGGGGCCATGCCGGGCATGGCGGCAAGCTGCCCCACCGTGGCACAGATGCTTTCGAAATCCTCTTCAGCCGATATGCCCTTGCCGCTGGTAACAATGCTGAACCTGTGGGTATTGTTCTGCGCACAGTGTGCTGCCTCACGGATGATATCATCTGTGCTCAGAAGAGGATACTCCTGCACGGAGGTTTTGAAATGTGCCGACTGAGCGCAAAAAGCGCAGTCTTCCGTGCAGCGTCCCGATTTCGCATTCACGATGGCGCACAGATCCACGGTGTCGCCGTGGAAGTGCTGCCGCACCAGATTTGCATGCGCAAGCAGCAGCATGATATCTGTCTGCTGAGCCATGCCAAGGATCCGCCGGGCATCATCGCGTGTTGCAGGCTGCCCGGCCAGGGCATTGTCTGTTAATTCTTTTATAAAGCGTTCATTGGTAAAAAGCATGGTTACCACCGTAGAGATACATCGCCGCACATGATTTCATGCATACTGCCGCCTGCGCTTTGAAGCATGAGATGCCCCTGCTCCGTTATGCCCCATGCCGTGCCTTCCAGGGTATCATTGCCGGAGATTATCCGCACGGTTTTGCCCAGGTGCATGCAGCGCTGCGACCACAGGCTGTGCAGGTGGGCCGCGTCATTGATGCTGCCGTAGCCGCTATCTATCTGCATCAGCAGCTCGCGTAGAAGTTTCACGCAGGATATGTCGCATCCGCAGAGATCTCTCAGCGATGTGGCGCTGTCGCCGAGATGCTCATCGTTTTTCAAACTCCAGTTGACATTGATGCCAATGCCGACCACGGCATAACGAACAGATTGTGAGCTGCAGTCGACCTCCGAAAGTATGCCGCAGATTTTTTTATCACCGACATACACATCATTGGGCCACTTTATGCCGGCGCTAATTCCCGCTGTCGCCTGCAGTGCATCAACTATGGCAATCGATGCCATCATGGTGAGCCTGAAAAGAAATTCAGGCTTTATATCCGGATAGAAGATGACCGAGCAGAGAATGCATGAGCCGGGGGGCGCCTCCCATGAGCGGCCAAGCCTTCCCCTGCCG
>CAIWCT010000322.1 GCA_903911225.1 uncultured delta proteobacterium | reverse complement strand
GGAGAAGGTCGGGATGAGGGGTGATATAAAATGCCCCCTCACCTCTAATCCTCTCCCCCTCGCGGGGGCGAGGAAGAAATACGCTGCACTTAATTCACCTGTATTGCGGGCAAGGGGGGGGGCCCATAACGTGGCAATAGGGACGAATTTTTTATGGAGATATTTCGATAGACGTCTTTGCGTACAGCACATCCCCGAGAAAACTCTCGGGTGTAGCACTTTCTATTTCTTTCGGCGTGTAGCCGAATGCCTCGATAGGCTCAAGTATCCGGCCCGATGCAAGCCCAAGCACTTCAAGACGCTCCCTGACATTGAAAGGCTGAAAGTCTTTTGACACAACGATGAGGTCAATGTCGCTATCCAAGCGCTGCCGGCCTTCGGCATACGATCCGAAAAGTATAATTTTTTCAGAACATATATTGAGCCGCTGCAACTCCTGCCGGTAGCGGCTTACTATGTCTTTAATGTTTCGTGCATTTTTAGCCATGCGATCACCTCACGGGATTTCTCAAGATACTGCCCTGCAATATCAGCAGGATATGCGGTTACAAGCTGAGAGAAATCTTCAGGATATCTTGTAACAAGGCTTGCGTTATTGAGCCGGGCGATGAAATCAAGCATATCCTGATCCAGTTTAACATCTCCAAGCTTGAGGAGATAAATCAAATTATGCGTTTTGGGCGGAACTGCCTGAGTGACTTGGGCCGCAACAGCCTTAAGCATCTTTTCAATGGCGATGTGGCACATGAAGACAACATAAATATGCCTTCCGGATGCATGCATTGCCTCTGCTGTTTGGAGATCATAAGCGGCAGAAAGCATAAAATTTTCTGCGTCTTTTCTCATGCGGCTGACACCTGTTGAGTTCCGAGCTTGCTAGTATTTAAAATCTTATAAATTCGAGAAGAAAAAAGCAAGCTTTTTTAAAATGTTAGTGCATTTAACTAAATCTCATGTAACCGGGTGTCATTTCTCATCCCGAAGCAGGCGGGATGACTCCGAAGGTTGCGCCCCAGCGCATCAATCTTTAAAGATCTCTCCCTTCGGTCGAGATGACAGTAAAAGAATAATCTATAGAAAAAAGTTAAATGCTTTAGCCCTGCGCCCGGCACAGCTTGCTCTCAAATGCATGCCCGAAGACAGCCACCCGTTCTATCGGGAGCCATTTGTCATGATCGGGGATTGGAGCTTAAATATTGGTGTTTAATTGACACCTTTTATCAATGCCCCATTGCCACATCACGGGAATTGATGAACTATGCGGCAGCAAGGCCTTTGTTCAGCAGCGGCCGGCTGAGGAATATGCCGGCCGGGTAGCGCAGAACACCGAAAAATTGAGGATATACGACCAGGGCGGCATGAGCTGCATAGGCCAGGGCCTCCGGCAGGCTCAGGGAGAAGTTTGTCATGAAGCTCTTCACCCGGGCAAAGGGCAGCAGAAGCACCAGCGTGGCAAGAAGGAGCCCTGCAGCAGGCTGCCCGGCAAGGAGTCCGACGGCGAGCAGGGCAGGCGGCAGGCAAGCCCGGCCGCAGATGCGCACAAGCTCACGGAGCCACATTTTTTCCGGCTGCCCGATCAGGCGCAGGCCGATTTCTGCGTAGGCATAGCCGCTTCTATAGGCGCGGCGGCAGTACTGCCGCAGGCTCGACATGTTTATATCGTGCAGGGTCATGGCTGCGTCGATGCGAAGTATCTGCCAGCCCGCATGCCTGATGCGGTAGCTCAGCTCGGGATCCTCGCCTGCGATAAGGCTTTCATCAAAACCATCGGTCGTTGTAAGCGCCTTGCGCCGCACCAGCACATCGCCGCCGAAGTAACGGCAGGGGCCGTATTCATAGCGCCATTCGGTGTCGGTGATCTTGTGAAAAATATTTTTGTCGGGAAAGCGCTCCCTGCGCCGGCCGCACACGGCGCCGACCGTGTCCGTGAAATGCCCCAGGGCCGTTAAGAACCACAGGGGGTCAAGCAGCGTGTCGGCATCGAGAAATTGCACGAAATCGGCATCTGTCGCACGCCAGCCTGCGTTTCTGCCCCGACCGGGTGTGGGATGGCGGTCGCGCAGCTCAAACACGCTAACGCCGGCGCAGGCCCGTGCTATCTTCGCGCTCGCATCCCGCGAGCCGCCGTCAACATAGATGATCTCCAGCAGCTCCTGCGGGTAGTCGGTCGCGCGCACCGATTCGATGCAGGCTTTCACATAGGAAGCGGAGTTGATGCCGATGATGACCACAGCAATTTTATTCAGCACATCAGTCATGGCTTTTCCTCGGAAGAATGCGGGCCGGATTGCCCACGGCTATTGAGTCGGGCGGCACATCGGTGATCACGACAGCATTTGCCCCTATCATGACATTGTCGCCGATGGTGATATTTCCGAGCACTTTGGCTCCCGCGCCGATATCGACATTATTGCCGACCCGGGGCGCCACGGGATTTTCCACATGCCTCAGTCCCACGGTAACCTCATTGCGGATCACGCAGTTGTCGCCGAAGCGGGCAAAGCCGCTGATGACGATGCCGCCGAAGTGGTCGATTCTGAAATTTTTGCCCACCTCAACCTCGCAGGGCAGCTCAATGCCGGTTGCGACCTGCACGACCTTGTAGAGGAACTTATAGACAAAGGACAGGGGCTTGCGCAGCAGCGGGTTTTTTACTGTGTAGCGCCACCGGCCGAAGCGGTACACGACCATAGCCCAGAAGCCCTGGCGCCCCCAGTCGCCCTTATGCGTTTGCAGATCTTGACGGATATTGTCAAACACGCCGCGTCCTTATAATCTCTTTGTTTATGAGCCTCGCCGGTCTTCGGGCAGGCGTGCGCAAAAATACATAAAGGTGTCTGCCAGCCGTTCTTTAAGAAAGCGCTTTTTGTCGTCGGGGGCATAGGGATCCATAAACGGCCCGCCTTCCATGACGGGCTTTTCTTTTGCAAGCTCCTGCTGCCTGACAATATAGTCCTGCGTTTTACAGATAAACCGGGCCGGGTTACCGCCCCATATCTCCCCTGCGGGAATATCGCGTGTGACGACCGAGCCTGCGCCGACAATCGAGTCGGGGCCGATTTTTACATTGCACAGAATGGTGGCATTTGCGCCTATGAAGCAGTGGTCAAAAATTCTGACCCTGCCGATCTTGATGAGATCGCCCGCATAGGCCGTGGCGGCATCGTGGGTAAGTATCGTGACCATGCGGCTTATGATGACATTGCTGCCGATTTCAAGCAGGTAGGGAAGCCTGCCGTCGATATAGCCCGGGAAAATAACAACCGAGTTCTCGCCGATACGCACGCCCTGCCGCCGCAAATATGCAGGATAATAGCCCGGGTCGATGAGCAGGCGCAGCCGGGCTGCAAGATGCTTGATTTTTTGTATGAACGTCATTGCCCGGCCTCTTGAGGCTGCTTGTATGCCCCGAGCTTATTTCGTACAAGCGTCGAGGCTATAAGCCCAATCATGGCGGCAGCTTCCTGCCGCCGAAATGCCCCGAGCTCGCTACGCCGGAAAAGATTGCGCAGCCACACGACGGCGTTCCACGATATTTCAATGCCCGCCATGAGCAGCGCTGGTGCAGGGCCGAACCATTTGCGGTAGTAACGAAGCTCGCTCGTGATTCTGATGCCGGTCAGCTGGCTGCCGCTTACCGACCGGCGCTCCGAGGTTCCGGCGCTGCTTTGGCCCCCCAGGTGCACAACGCTGGCGAAGGGATAGAACAGCACATCCCAGCCTGCGCGTCGTGCGGTGCGGCAGAAATCGATCTCCTCGAAATAGAGAAAATATCGCTCGTCAAGCCCGCCGATCTGCTCGACCACGACGTGGCGTATCATGAAAAATGCGCCGACCACCCACCCTACGCTGCGCGGCGTGGAATGGTCCCACCAGGAGAAATCGATCCTGCCGAAAAAGCGCGACTTGGGGAACCGGGAGGCAAGGCCGCTGATGTGCAGTATTTTGTTGAGCGGGCCCGGCAGCATGCGGGCCGAGGGCTGCAGCGACCCGTCGGGGTTGGTGAGTTTGCACCCCAGCACCCCGATGCCGGGATTGGCGTCCATATAGGCAACCGTATTTTCAAGAACACCGGGCACAAGGAATGCGTCAGAGTTTAAAAGAAGCACATACCTGCCTGTCGCCGCCCGTATGCCGGGGTTGTTGCCGCCGGCAAAGCCCCGGTTTTTTGAAAGCCTGATGAGCCGAGCCTGCGGAAATTTGTCCGCCACCATGTCGGCAGAGCCGTCATGGGAGGCATTGTCCACCACGATCACTTCGCAGCGCAGGCCGCCCTTATATGCCTGCGCTTTTTCAAGGCACTGCAGGGTGAGGCCGGCAGTATTGAATGATACGACAACGATGGAGACATCAGGTTTCTGTGAGTCGTCAGCCATGGCGTTCTTCCTGATCATATATCATTGTGGCGGTGGCGGTAGTTTTTCAAGCCGGCTGCCGAGGCCCAGGCGCTCGAACTGCCAGGCATGCAGCGAGCGCCGAAACCCCGGATACTCATAGCGCTCGGACCGGGTAAGCATGCCCTTGAAATAGCCGAAAATTATGAGCAGCCCTCCCGTAACGAAGGGGCGCTCCAGCATGCGGTAGAGACCCACAGCCAGTATATAGAGGGGATGGGTGCCCATGAAATACTGGCCCCAGCCCCAGCGGATGCGGCCGTGGTAGATGCTTTTATGAGAGGAGCCTATAATGCGGTGGTCGTAGATCATCAACTCCTTGTCCGGCAGGCTGCCCGTGCGCCACCCCGCCATTCTGCAGCGGTGAAAGGCGATGCCGTCCCACATGACCTGCCGCACAAAGCCGCCCATGTCCTGAAAACATTTTGTCCGGTAAAACTGCATGCCCCCGACGACCATCTCGTCGGCATGCCGCTCCTCGGCAAGCCCGCCGTCATCAAGGACAAGATAGATTTTTCCGCTGGCGCCGCCAAGGAGAGGATCTTTTTCGAATTTCTCAAAGAGTGTTTCGAAGTACCGGGGGCCAAAGCTCAGATCGCCGTCCATTTTACCGATAAAGTCGTACTCGGGCGCGGTGATGGCGGCCATGCCGTCATAAAAAGCCTCGACAACTCCCGGGCCCACCTTGCGCACGCCCCTATCAGGCCGTTTTACATAGCGTATCCAGGGATGGTTTTTTGCGGCCTCCTTGATGATTTCTGCCGTGCGGTCCGTCGACCCGTCGTCGATAAGGACGTATTGTGTCGCGCGAACCGTTTGGTTGATCATGCTCTCTATGGTGCGGGGCAGGTACTTTTCTTCATCCCGCACGGGAGAAACAATAACATAGCGTCTGCCCTGTTCTGTCATGATAGTGCCTCCCTGAATAGTTGTGAAAGCATATCGACACTTTTTGCCAGGTTAAACTCATCGGCCACCCTCTCCACGGCCGCATGCCTGAACCGGTCGCGAAGGGGCGCATCGGTGAGCACCTGCCCGATGACCCGTGCCAGGTCTTCGGCGTTGTTGGGTGCGGCCAGCAGCCCGGCCCTGCCGTTCGTGATAAGCTCGGGAATACCGGTGATTCGTGTTGATACAACGGCCGTGCCTCCCGCCATGGCCTCCATGAGCACGACCGGTATGCCGTCCATGTCGCCCGAGGAATCTTTGCGGCAGGCCAGCGTAAAAAGGGTAAGGCCTTTCATCCAGTCCGCCACCCCGGTGTGAGTAAGGCCGCCCAGAAACTCAACTGAGCTCGCAAGGCCAAGCTTTGCGCTAAGGGCCTCAAGCATGTGCCGGTCAGGGCCATCGCCCGCGATCTCAAGGTGAAAGGGTATATCGCGCGCCTTTAAAAGGGCGCAGGCCCGAAGCAGCACATCAACACCTTTTTTTTCTACCAGCCGTCCGAGAGTTCCGACCCTGGGCACCGCGATGTTGCGCTCGGAAAAATCGGGCAGGAAGCGCGAGCAGTCGACACCGCAGTGGATAACATGAATTTTTTTCTGCGCCGCCCCCTGCTGTGCCAGAAACTTCCGGTTATAGTCCGAAATGGTTACTGTGAAGCGCGCGCGTTCAACTTTTTGCCGCAGCAGCCAGCCCCGCTGAAAAAGGTCATTGGCATGACAGGTGAAGCTGAAGGATATGCCTGCAAGGCGAGCGGCATACATGGCAAGGTCTGCCGGTATGTGGGCAAAGTGCGCATGCAGGTGGCGGCAGCCTGCATGCTTGAGCATGCGGGCAAGCTTCCCTGCTGCCATGAACCGGTAAAGCAGGCCCAGCCGCGTGTGAAATTTAAGGCCAGTGCTGCAGGCATCGCCAAGGGCCATAAGCATTGTCGCTGTAAACCGGCCGGGAGCAGTCAGGAAAAGCAATATGCTTTCCCGCAGAAGCGCAGCATTCTGCGTCGCGTATAGATACTGTGTCCTGCCGGCGAGTTCGTCTTCACCTGGCCCCCGGGCAAGCACCCCGGGCCGGTGGACTGAAACAGGCAGCACCTTAAAACCGAGCTTTTCCAGCTGCAGTATCTCCGAGGTCACGAAGGTTGCAGACAATGCCGGAATTTCAGGAGCAAGGTAGGCGATTTTCAAGCCGTCTGTTTTCATGATACTCTCTTTTATTTCAAATTATGCGGCTACTGCCGCTGCCGTATGACCTGAGCGGGCATGCCCGCTGCAATGGCAAATTCCGGTATGTCGCGGGTCACGACACTGTTTGCGCCGATCACCGAGCCGCTGCCGATTTTTACGCCCGGAAGGATGCAGGCGCCGCGTCCTATCCAGACATCGCTGCCGATAGCGATTGGCTCTGATACATGGGGCTGATAGCGCATGGGCTCATGGGTTTTCATGCCGTGATTGGCATCCCGTATGGTGACATATTCGCCGATTATTGTAAAGTCGCCGATGGCCACTTGTGCATAGGAAACAATGGTGCAGCCGCGGTTGATGCGGATGTCGCTGCCAAGGATGATGCGGCCCTCATTATTTGTCTGCAGCTCAGTGTTCGACCCGATCCTGCAGCGGCTGCCAATCGAAATAGCCCCGGTGCCGCTCACCAGCACCTTCCCGTCGCACTGCACCGAGGCATCCATGTTGCGCACTTGCGCCATGAGGCGCAGGGTGTAGTAGATGCGTTCCCAGGGCTTCAAGACCCAACCACACAGCCGCAGCAGCCCGGTCGCGGGCTGCGCAAGCATGGTGAGCAGACGCCATTTTTCAGATTGCGTGTTCATTGCTGCTCTCCAAAAAAATGCCTGACCCGCGCTGTGCGCAGGAGCCGCTCGTTTTCAGGGTCATAGACATGCAGTGCATGCTTCTGCAGCAGGCTGTACCACGGATAGGCTTGCGTCGACTGCTTTATTCTGCCCACATAATCATCAAGCGTGCAGATAAACCGGGCAGGGTTGCCGGCATGAACGCTGTTGTCCTCGACGTTTTTTGTGACAACCGACCCTGCGCCGATGATGCAGCCCGTGCCGATGGTAACTCCCGGCAGCACAATGGCATTGTTGCCCAGAAAGCAGTTGCTGCCGATCCTGATAGGGGCCACGCGGTCGAAATGCTCCCGGTGCATGATATTGAGCATGATAACCGATGCGTCATGGCACAGCAGCTGGCACCCTGAGGTGACCCAGACATTGGAGCCTATGCTGGTTAGGTACTGGTCGGGGATGTTTGCCGATTTTGCGATATAGCAGTTGTCGCCAAGCGCATAAAAGGATCCCTGCGCCTTGAGATAGGCGCCGTAGGGGAAGCCGCTTTTGACAAAAAATCTGAGATAGAGTTTTTCAAAGAGTTTCATCCTGCACTCCCTGTTGAAGCGCCTTTGCGCCCTGCTTCGTCCCTGAAGGGATGAAACCCTTCAAAAAGCACATAGATGCCGCCCGACACAAGCAGCCCTGCTGCGGTCATAACAAGCATGAACGGAACATTGTAGAAGGCCGGGCCGGCCAGTACCGGCCGCAGCAGATAAAATAGCCCGCTCAGAGCTGCCATGCCCAGCAGCGCCTGCAGCCAGGGTCGCAGGGCAACAGCAGGGCTGCATTTGAGGACCAGCCACAGGCAGATGCTTTCGGCGGCTGCGGTCACGGCCGTGGCGGCGGCTACTCCCAGGGCTGCGCCCTGCAGGCCGCCGAGCCTGATGCCCAGAGGGATAAAGACCGCCATGGCCGCAAGGCCTGCTGTCATGGATATGGTCTCAAGGCCGGGCCGGCCCGCGGCTATAAAGGTCGTGCCGGTTATGATGCTCATGAGCCGGAAGGCCACTGCAGCGCAGAGCCAGAACATGGGCAGGCTTGCACTGAAGTAGCGCGGATCATAGAGAATTCCCATGATATCGCCCGAGAAGAAGGCCAGGAGCAGCCCTCCCGGCACTGCCACGGCTATTGCAAATGCGGCAAAGCGGCGATAGACGCGCATGATGCGCGGCAGGTCATGGGCAATTGAGCTGATGGCCGGGAAAAATGCCTGGCCGATGATCTGCAGGCCGAATGTGGGCACGAGGTCGGCGAAGTTTTTACCGAGGTTGTACAATCCGAGCTGATCCATATCCAGCAGCTTGCCGATCAGCAGCACATCGATGTTCATTGTGGCCCAGGTGATCATGGTGTTCAGGAAAATAAATTTTCCGAAGCCGAACAGCTCACGGCCTGCGTCTTTGTCCCAGGCCAGGGCGGGCCGGAACGGATGCATGTAGTAGGATCCTGCCACGCGGAACACCGAGGCAAGCACGGCGCCCCAGGCAAGGGCGTAGACAGAGCGCAGCACCCATGCCAGGAGCACCGAGGTCACAAGCCCCAGGGCCTGTATGCCGATTTCAAAAAACACCTGCCGCTCGACGCGGAATTTTTTGACAAAAAGGCTAATGGCAGGGTTTTCAAAGCTTACCAGCAGGGGATTGAGCGCCATCACCAGCAGCAGCAGCTTCAGCTCCGGCTTGTCGTAATAGAGCGAGAGGGGAACGGCAATGGCGCAGATGATCAGGGCCAGCAAAAATCCGCGCGCGATCGAGATAATGAATGCCGTATTTAAAAACTGGGGCTCGCCGCCCCGGGGATTTTGTATGATAGAGGTGCGCACGCCCGTGTCGGAAAACAGCTGCACCATGGCAAGTACTACCGATGCCGTTGCCATGAGGCCGAAGGCTTCCGGGAAGAGCAGCCGCGTGAGAATGAGGCTTCCCACCATGCGCAGGAAGTGCCCGCCGCCGCGGCCGACGATGCTGTAAAAAGCCGAGCGCATGCTCTGGAGCTTGAGCGACTGGTCCTGCGGGTTGCGAATGAAATTGAGAAGCTTTGAAAGTTTCATGCCCGGCTC
The DNA here is from genome assembly GCA_903911225.1 of uncultured delta proteobacterium. Lineage (GTDB taxonomy): Bacteria > Desulfobacterota > WTBG01 > CAIYCZ01 > CAIRTM01 > CAIWCT01. The sequence goes on along the minus strand of CAIWCT010000322.1, from coordinate 28,759 downwards.
CCGTTAATTTCCCGGACGAGGGCTGCAAGTCGAAGCCGCCCGACGTTTTCCCATACAAATTCCTGCGCGCGGCTGCGAGCCGTATTGCCCATCTGCGCGCGAAGTGCGGCATCGGCTGAAAGTTTTTGCAGCGCTGCGATCCAGCCTGCGCTGTCATAAGGCTCGATTACATATCCGTCCTGCCCGTCGCGGGCCGCTGCGCCTGCGCCCATGGGCGACACAATGACGGGCAGGCCGCAGGCCATGGCCTCATAGGTCACCTGCGGGCCGCCTTCCTCAAGGCTTGGGAATGCGAAAATGTCCGCCTCGGCATAGAGTCCCGCCACATCGCGCACGAAGCCGGGTAGCACGACATTGCCGGGGCCAAGGCTGTCGGCGCAGAGATTTTTAAGCTCCGGCTCAAGAAAGCCCGCAAGCACAAGCCTGCCACGTATTCCTGCCTGCTTCCAGGCTTCAAGCAGGAGGTGCACGCCCTTGCGCAGGCAGAGCCTGCCTACAAACAGGACAGTGATGCCCCCGGAGTTTATATGCCCGCGCGGGGTGTGCCGCTGCGGATCCCAGCCATAGCTTGTGTTGATGATTTTTTTTTCATTAATGCCTGCTTCGCGCAGCGAGGCGGCTACTATGGGGCTGGGGCTGAAAATGAAATCGGCCAGCTGCAGTTTTTCTGTTTCATCTGCTATGGCTGCGTCCGTAATGCCGTGGCCTGCAGGCAGGCCGCATTTCCGGTATGCCTCGTCAAGCACCCGCCGGGCTGTCTTGCGGTGGCAGTTGATGCGCTCTACGACAATGGTGCAGCCGATATCCTTAAGCTTGCGGTATGCGGCGATGGACACCCCCGGCCAGAGATAGACAATATCGCCGGGCAGGGCCTCCTGGAGAAAAAGCATTTCAGTGAATCTCCGGATAGCCTTCTGCGACGGGAATATCCGGTAAACGGCCGCTTTCAGGCATCCGGGTACTGCGGTGTGCAGGTAATTGCGCCCGAGCTCCCTGTCGGCGGCGCACATGAACAGGTCTATGTCGGCGCCTGCCTTCTGCATGGCGCCGGCAAGCGACAGGCAGGTGTAGGAAACCCCGCTGCCGGTGCAGTACATGGGGAATAAAATTTTCAGGCTAAGATTGTTCATACACTCTTTCAAAAAGCAGAAATCAGAATCCGGAATTCGGAAGCCGGGTCTTTGGGCAGACACACAGGTCTGCCCCTACGGGCGGGATGACCCCGCCACTACAACCTTGAACTTTGAACCCTGCGTATTATATATACCTCGTTTTGAGCTGCTCTGCCTGCTCCGGCACACGGGATTCAAGGGCATCTGCAGCATAATGCTCCTGCGCTTCAAGACCTGCAAGACCTCCTGCAGCGACCATGAAGATGGGGTTTATCATGGCATTGAGCAGGTTATCGATCATATAGAGTATCAGCAGCACGGCAAGTGCTGCGGCAGGTGCGACCTCAGGCGTGCTCCACGTACGCGCCGGATAGAGCCGCAAAAGCCGTATAACCGGCAGCAGGACCGATGCTGTCAGCGCTGCAATTCCAAGAAGGCCATACTGCCCGAAAACAATGATCCACAGGCCATCGGTCACTGAAACGTCATTGCCCTCTGCATCATAGACGCGGGCACGTCCCCAGCCTCCCCAGCCGAAAACGGGCTGCTGCAGCGCTTTTTCAGCAAGGATATTTTCATTTTTAAACCTGAAGTCGATCGAGGCCGCCCGATCCTCGCTCAGGGTGTTTGAGATGAATTCCACAAGGTTTTTCCCGGACCAGAACTCTGTCGAGCGCGTCACCAGGTAACCCACGGGAAGGCATAGCAGGCATATGATAACCACGGCGCTTTTCAGCTTCTGCGTTGCAAGCAGGGCTGCGGCTCCCATAATATAGAGGGCTACAGCGCCCGTAGAGCGGCACATGATTGCTGTTACGGTCAGCACCGGCACAAGCCAGCGCATGCTGTAACCGCGCAGCTCTTTCAGCGCGCCGGTGCGGTACAGCCACAGGCCAACAAGCGATGCGCTTATCATCCACATGCCCACCATAAGCCCGTGGTCCATGAAGACCATGGGCCGCCAGCCGCCGTAGCGGTAGGACTGATCAAAGGCCGATTGGGTAAAGCCGTAGAACATATGATGCAGCTGGGGGCTCATGCGGCTTTCATACAGGCACAGGGGGACATAGATGAGGCCGCCGGCGAAGATGCCGACGGCATACTTCCCCAGGCCATCGAGAGACGAAAAGTAAATGCGGCCGATGAGGTAGGGAAACCCCCATTTGACTGTCTGCGTCAGGAGGCTGGCGATGCCGTCATAAAAGCCCAGCCCGTTGGCAAGGGATGAAAATAGCGGGCACAGGCACCATATAAGCATCGGAATATCCATTGCCCGGGGCTTGAATGCCATTATGCGCTGACTGTCAAATATCATGGCCGAGAGAAAAATTCCGAAACAGGTTGCCGACATCTTTGTGTAGTCGGGCATGCCCGGCAGGGGGTATTTTGCCATGGGCAGGAACAGCCATGCCGCTAGAAATGCAATAATGGCGGCCCGCTGCGGCTCAAACCGGGTAAACAGGAAGATCACCACCGGTATCCATGCAAACATGACTATATCGCCAAATATGCCCACTATTGCTTCCCCGTAAGAGAATTCACGCAGTCTGCGATTGCCCGGGCGCTTACGCCGCTGTGAAAGCGTTCTGCCACGGTTTGCCGGCCCGCTGCGCCAAGGCGGCGTGCAAGCCCGGGGTCTGCCGCCAGCCGCGCAAGGGCTGCTGCGATCTGTTCGGGAGCGCGCGCATCAACCAGAAGGCCGTCGGCTTCGTGCTGTACCAGCTCCGGCACGCCGCCCTCGCGCGTCACCACCACAGGTATGCCCATGGCCATTGCCTCCATGATTGCAACTCCCAGGGGCTCGTGCAGGCTTGCCAGCACAAAGGCATGGGAATGCTCAAGCTCACGGCGAACGATATCCTCAGCCACTGCTCCAAGCAGATGAACGCGGCCGGCAAGGTCAAGCTCCTGTATGAGGCTGTCGAGCATGCTGCGGTAGCTGCAGCCGTGCGTGTCGTCCTGACCGGCAATTGTGAGGTGCCCGTCAATGCCCTGCCGCCGCAGCAGCGCCAGTGCCCGCACGGCATCGTCATGGCCCTTGCACGGGTTGAGTCTTCCGCAGGAGAACAGGCGGAAGGGGCCGCTGCCGCTCCAGGGCTCATAGGGCTGCGCGCGCTTGAGCACATCCAGATCAACGCCCATGGGCGCAAGTTTAATGACCGGCGGCAGGAAGCCCTTCAAGGTATCCTCGAGATCGGCTTTCAGCCTGCGGGTGATCACGATACCGAATGCCGCGTAGCGCCATTTGTTTTTCTGATTGGGCCCGTAGTCATGCAGGCCGCCATGAAGGGTAAGGCTGTAGGAGAGCCCTGAAAGCAGCCGGGCGAACATGCCTATATTGGCTGCATTGGCGCAGGAATGCACATGCACATGCCGCCAGCCCCTGGCGCGAGCGCACCAGGCAAGCTCGGCACTCACAAAAACAAGGCCCAGGAGCCGCAGCCGTGCTGTCAAGCCTGTCACATCAGCTGTTGCAATGGCCCGTAAGCAGCCAATCCAACCCGCAGGTCCGGCCCGCAGCAACTCGGCCAGGGCTCCCGCCACCTGCCCCGCTGACGGCGGAAACAGATAGGTCGTCTCCTGTGCCGCAGACTCAGACCAGGTGTGCGACACCAGGTGCCGGGGTGGCCGGTGCGTTGATACAAGATCAGGCCGCAGCCCCATGGCCTGAAGCTGCTGCCTCTCGCGCCAGAAAAAGATATGCGTCTGGCCCGGGAACTCGGGGATGAAATAGCCTATGGCCATAGGTTCACAGGGTTTCATGGTTTTACATCCTCTTCCTGCTTAAAGCCTGCTCATAGATTTTTATAAGCTGTTGTGCCTTTGCCGGCCAGGAAAAATTTTGCGACTGCTTCACCGCAGCCCCTGACATCCTGGTGAGAAGTTCCCGGTCATGAAAAAGTGTTTCGATGCGCATGGCAAGCTCGCGCACCACGGACTGCCGCGACACGGGGGCAAGCTTAAAGCCGGTTTCCGGCGTCGTGTACTCGGCAATGCCCCCGTGATCAACAACTATGCAAGGCAGGCCGCAGGCCATGGCCTCAAGCACCACGGCGCCGCCGAACTCACGCACCGAGGGAAAGCAGAAAAGATCAGCATCGCGGTAATAGGCTGCGGTTTCCTGCTGAGTGACCCATCCGGAAAATTTCACAAGACCCTCTATGTTCAGCTGACGGGCCAGCAACTCGAGCCGGGGCCGTTCAGGGCCATCGCCGACGATGGTGAGCATGCTGCCGCCGCGTACTTCCGGCGGCAGCATGCTGAGCGCTTCAAGCAGCATATCCGCGCCCTTGTACGGCACGAGCCGTCCCACAAACAGCAAACGCAGCAGCTCGCTGCGTGCTTTATCTTCAGGCGGATGAAACTGGTCTTCCTCTATGCCGTTTTCCGGGAAGAGCATTAGGCGATTGTCAGGCAGGGAAAACATGTCCCGAACCATGTCACGGGTATAGCTCGATCCGGCAAGCACACAGGCAGCTTTTTTATAGGCCTCAGCGTAATCAGGCAAGAGCCGGGAGAATAATCGCAGCATGTTCAGGCCTGAAAATTCCTGGCGTGCTATCTCTTTAAACCCGTCAGGGTAGGGGATGCCGCCGTTAACAGGGCCTAAAATAAAGGGCGTAGTGCGGCAGGCCCTGACAATGGCATAGGGGTAGCGGGGCAGAATGGGCGTCAGGACATGGACGAGGTCATAGTTACCCTGCTCGACCGGGCCCCCGAATATTTTGAGCACGCGGCGGTTGAACTGTGCATAGGCCGGATAGGCAAGGGCATGTTTGAGCGGCCAGATAATGCCCCGCAGCGATGACAGGCGCGCAGTCAGGCGGTAGTAGCTTTGTATGAACGGGCTTTCGTCAATGTAGATTATTTCATGGCCGAGACGTACCGGTTCAAGCCCGGCGCGGTTGCGGCCATGAGTCACGAGCGTAACCCCCGTTAATTCCCTGAGGCTTTTGTAGAGATTGAACCCCACCAGGGGCACCGAGGCCCACAGGGGATTACACTGCTCGATGATGCACAGTACTTTCATGCCAGCCTCGCTCTGTGGTGCGGTTACACTTTCATGGGCTGCGGGAAAAAGAATCGGCAAAGACGATCAGCTCCTGCTCCATGCGCTCCAGGGAATACTGGCCGGCCTTTGCAGTGCCGCCACCGCGAATTTGCTCCCTGACCCCGCCGTCCGTCAGCACGCGCTCAAGGTTGCGGGCAAGAGATTGAGCGTCGCCGTCGGGCGAGACAAGGGCCGTCTCCCCGTCGATCATGAACTCGCCCGCGCCGCCTCCGGTAAAACCGATAACTGCGCAGCCGCAGGCCATGGCCTCAAGGGGTGGCAGGGCAAAACCCTCAGGGTACCCGATGGCCATGAAGATATCGGCGCTGCGGTAAAAGCCTATAATTTCATTTTGAGAATACTTGTTCTCCAGTTCTATGAATGTGGCTGATTCCCGCAATGCAGGCGGCAGCAGCTGCCGGGCAGCGCGGGCATCCTGTATATTGCGGCGGTTAAAGCAGAGAACGCGCCGCGGTATGCGCTCCCGGGGTGCGGGGCTGAAGGCGTTAAGGTCGATGCCGTTCATAACCAGCTGGCAGGCAAGCCGCGAGCGCGACGCCATGTACTCTTTTATATACAGCGAGCAGGAAAGAAGTCCGCTGAAGCCGAAGTCCTCGTAGCTTTTGCCGGGCCCTGTGGCAAGATCCGGTAAAAACCAGTTCTGCACAAAAGCGATTTTGCGTCGGCAGGCAAAAGGGGCTGCCACGCGGGGTATGACCTCGGGGCAGATGAGCACATCGTTTTCCCGTATCATCGTCAGGGCCTGATCTCGGTTGATGGGGGTGGTATCATGGGCGAACCAGTCGATGACGAAATCTCCCAGGTGAACGGGGTAGGCGATGCGACCGTTTTTGTTGAGCAGATCGCAGTGCTGATAAATAATTTTAACCCCACCAGAGGGCACTTGCCGCTTGCCGCCCGCGAGTAGCCGTTTCATGTGCGTCCAGCGACTTTCATAGCTGAACCGGTTGCGCGACAGGGCCGGTATGAGATAAAAAAACCGTGGCGCCACTGCATCGCTTCCGTCTGTGTGCTTCATGATCGCCTGCTTCTGATTTTTGCAATATATTCCGGCAGCTGCGCCAGGCGGCCCGGTGCCTGCCGCAGTTCCAGCTCGACGCGGTTCAGCAGGGAAGCGATAAAAATTTCTCCCTGCGAACGCTGCCGGGGAGCGCCCCAGTTGAGCACCGGGGCCAGTGCCGGCACCTGCAGTTTCAGGATGATGTCAGCTGCCATGTGCGTTGCGCTGTAGGGGCTCCGGTCACCCTGAATGATGAGCACTGCCATATCGGCATGCACGAGCAGGTATTCCGTCAGATCGTGCTTCAGCACGGGAGGGGCATCGATGAGTACGAAGTTATAGCGGCTGCGCAGTTCCTGCAGTATGCCCGGGAATGCGGCGCGGGCCATTGGCGCAAGTTCTGCGGCTTTTGTAGCCGGACGCAGGGGCAGGACGTCAAAACCCCGGTCATCAGCGGCAGCAATACAGTCGTCAATGCGTGCCGCGCCTGAAAGCAGTGCCTGCAAATCAGATTCAGCGGCAATGCCGGTCAGCGCGGCAATTTGGGGATGCATCTGGTTTGCATCGATGACCAGAATTTTACCGCACATGAGCGACAGGGCATAGGCGGTATTGAGTGCTATGCCCGTGACGCCCGACTGGCTGTCAACACCCGTAAAAAGCACTACCTTACCGCCATGGTCAACCCTTTCCTTGTTCAGATGCACTGCAAGGCTGTTGATGGCCATGGCAACCGTATTGTTTTGGTCGTCGCGGGTCACGCGGTGAAAGGCAACCTCAGGGAGGGCGTGGCGCAGATAGTTCGATATGGGCCATGAGGGCGGCGCGCCCACGGCCGCGGCAACATCCTTACGCGTGCGGACGCGATTATCCATGATATCAAATGCGATGCAAACTCCAGCCGCAGCGCCGAAAGAGAGCAGGAGCGCTAGGAGCAGGGCTTTTTTCGAGCTTTCGCTGTCGGGCAGTTCGGGCCTTCGGGCAGTGCTATCAAGGGAAATCCTTCCCGGCGCCATGGTTTCAAGCTTGAGATCATTGATGCGTTCGTCGATTCTGTTGAGCATGGCGCGCAGGTGTTCAAGGCGAGCAACGGTATCCTGCCCTTTAAGAATCGCCTGCGACGTAACGACTTTCAGCTGCTGCACGCGGTCGCGCTCTTTGATGATTTCCTGCTCTTCGCTCTGCGCCTGGCGGAATTCTGCTTCGGCCTTGATCAGGTTTTTCTGCTGCTCGACATCCCGTTTGCCGTAGACAATGGAGTGGGCGCGGTCGCGAATGTCGGTACGCTTTTTCTGCAGGTAGTCACCCATGCCCTGCATGCGGGCGTCGATATATTTTTTGTCCGGATTGCTCTTTGAGACACCGTCAATCGAGGAGCGCATCTGCTGCAGGGTCTGGTAGGTGTATTGATCGATTTGCGACAGGGCGTCGTTGCTTTCGACCATTTCATCAACCAGGGGCTCAAGGGAAACCTGCTTGAGCGCTTCGCCTTCTGTGCGCAGCTCCTTCAGCGCATTTTCTTTTTCTAACCGTAGCCCATAGGCGCGCACGTAGGCGTGCTGCAGCTGAACCAGGGCCGGATCATGGACATTGTGCATTTCAGAGAACGTGCTGGTATTGGCATCACGGGAAAGAACTTCCACCGTCTGGGCAAGCAGCTCAACTTCCTTTTCACGGGCATCTTTGTCCTGCTGCAGGTACTTCAGCCTTCGGTTGTCCCGGCCATCTTCCTCGTCGCGCAACCGCGCCATGTAGGAGTCCATAACGGCATTGACCATTTCGGCAAGTCCGTCTGGTTTTGTGCCGCCAAGAGTAATGGAAATAAGGTGCGTTCCTGCCACCTGCACGACAATCAGCTTGCGTTTAAGGATTTCGGCGGCCTGGGTCACGGGCATGCCCCCCGGGGCATGGATGCGACGAATTTCCGGCTTGAGCTTTTCAAAGGCGGCTTCGAGAATTTCAGGGGTTTTTATCTTGTCGACCTGAGTCTGAACATAGCTGGTGTAGTAGCCCGTTATTGAGAGCTCATCGCTGCGCGTTATCAGAGCGGGCACAACCGGTGAAATGCGCAGCTTACCCGTGGTTGCAAAATAGGGGTTTTTAAGCAAAAGCAAAACGGGCAGTATCAGGATGAACAGCACCGTTCCAAATACTGCTATTTTAAACCAGTGCCGCACGATTGTCGCAACCGGGTCAAAGGGCTTCGATGCCTGTCTCTGAAGGCCTGATCCTGTGTCTGATGCCATGTAAAGCCTCTCGGGCGCATTATCTCAGGGGTGAAAGGTCAGCGCGTCAATGTGCTTTTTGTGGTGCTGTTAATGTTGTTCGGGTTATTATTGTTGGTGGCAGACGCATTCGGATCCTGGCCGTAGACATGCTTTCTGAATGATGGCATGGTGCCGAAGCGCTCAAGCGTATTGGTTGTCAGGTCAATCACCTGCAAGGCCGGTAGCACCTGTCGCAGCAGATAATTAAAATTGCTCAGGCCGCTTCGGGTTACATAGACAATGTCATTGTCCTGCAGCATGAAATTATCGCTCATATCAGCCTGCGACAGCATTTTTTTCAGGTCAATCTGGTGTGTTACACCGTTCTTGCCATCGAAGCGGATAAGATAGGTTTTAACCGAATTTGCATCTTCGGTCGGGCCGCCTGCAAGCATCAAAGCGTCGAGATAGGTTAGTCTCGTTTTCAGCTTGATCGCACCGGGCACTTTGACCTCGCCCATGACATACACCAGCTCATCGTCGCTTTCGGGAATGAATATCACATCATTATTGCGTATGGGGGCATTGAGCGCCATATTGCCGTTGTTTAAAAGCTCACGCAGATCCACCCAGATGATCTGCTCTTTCCCCCGTATGATGGCGCATTTGGTGAGAAACGCTGCACTTTGCCGCACGGGCAGCCCGCCGGCCAGGGACAGCGCCTCAAGCAGGGTTCCGTTGCCCGGAAATTTTACAACCCCTGGATTTTCAACACGCCCCAGCACGAATGCCTTGTTGTTGTTATATGTCTTGACTGAGAGGGTAAGCTCTGGGTTTTCGTAGAATGCGGTAAGTTTGTGCACGATCTCCCGGTTGACATCATCTCGGGTTCTGTTGGTAACTTTGACAGGGCCGACCCGAAGAATATTGATGACACCGTCGGGCCCGACAATGATTTTTTCATCGGAGATATCAGGCCGGTTCCAGACTTTGAGCGATAGCTCATCGCCGGGCCCGAGCAGGTATTCCGAGGGGAGGTCTTTTGATAGGGCTTCTATTTTTTCAGGTATGGCAAACTGGTCTTTTTGTTTTGCCGGCTCGGTTATGAAGCTCTGGTTAAGTTCAGGGGATTCGACGGGAGTTTCCTTGTGAGCACAGGCTCCCAGTGCAAGTATACAGATGATGACAGCATGGCGCAAAAAAACAAAGTTCATTCGCAGCATGGCTTTCGAGAGATATTGTGGATTTGAATTAAGTTATAAAAAAAATATCACGGCACTTTAAAAGAGTCTATGTAATTCTAAAACAATAAAATAATTCTGCCGGTATTTTTGAAAAAAAAGATTATGGTCGTGCATCTTATACTATAATATAGATTACTATCGGCCTTTTGACATAAAACTTCTGAAAAAAATCAGTAAGTTTTTATTATAATTGCTGTAGTGCTGATTTCACTGCTCAATTTAATGCTGGGAAACGGATTTTTTTCCGAAAAAGCTTCGTTTTCCGATTTTTTTCAAGAATGATATATCTTGATACTTGATAAAAGCAAAAAAACATATATATAATTTAATTAATCCAATTAATTTTATTAATGGGGTTCGTCGGTATGAAAGTACTTATAACAGGTGCTCGGGGTATGTTGGCGCAGGATATTATCCGGGTTCTTGAAGGCACCTATCAACTGACTCCCACCACGCATGCCGACCTTGACATCGGCAATCCTTCCCAAATAGCTCAACAGTTGGCCATGCACACGCCAGACTGTGTCATTAATTGTGCCGGCTATACCAATGTGGACGGCTGCGAGACTGATTCCGCCAATGCTTTCGCGGCAAACGCAGAAGGCGTGAAAAATCTCGCCCTTGCCTGTCGGCAGTTCGGTGCAAAACTGGTCCATTTCAGCACGGACTATGTTTTTGACGGCACTGCCCAGCGCCCCTATGTTGAGGACGATGCGCCCAATCCTTTGTCGGTCTACGGCAAATCCAAGCTTGCCGGCGAGCGCGCTATTCAGGAAGCGCTGGACGACCATATCATCATTAGGACCGAGTGGCTTTATGGTCGGCAGGGCAAACATTTTGTCGGCACTATGCTGCATCTTGCCCGGGAGCGTGACGAACTGCAGGTGGTACATGATCAGACCGGATCCCCTACCTGCACAGCCGACCTTGCCCTGGCCATAGAGGCGCTTCTTGCCGTGCCGGCCCGCGGCATCTATCATGTGACCAATGCCGGGTCATGCTCGTGGTACGATTTTGCGCGGAGGATTTTTGCCATTGCAGGCAGCACAATCCGCGTGCTGCCCATTTCATCGGAGCGCCTTGCCCGGCCCGCCCGCCGGCCCGCATATTCAGTACTCGACTGCTCGAAATTTATCAGGGAAACGGGTCATATATTGCGGCCCTGGGAGCAGGCTCTGGAGAGCTATATGCAGCTGGAGCAGCACTAAATTCTGCGCAGCACACGGATGGTTTTTATGTACGGTAAATGTTGCGGCAAAGGACTGTTTTCGTGAATTACCAGCGAGTTGAAATTATTGATGCGCTTTCCCGGCTGTATGGTTCGGGCGGGGCTGCAAATCGCAGGCGGTTTTTGCGGAAAAAGTATGCCTGGCTGGTGGTTGTCGGGGGTGCGCGTCTCCTGAAACGCGGCTTTGACATTGCCGTAGCCTCTACGATGTTTCTGCTGCTGCTGCCGCTGTTTACCGCCGTAGCCGCTTGCATAAAGTTCACTGACGGCGGCCCGGTTCTATTCTGGCAGAAGCGCGTGGGCCTATGGGGCCGGGAGTTCGACTTCCCCAAGTTCCGTTCCATGGTCATGAATGCCGAACAGCTTAAGGATTCCCTTCTGGCACACAGCGAGCATGCCGATCAGCGCACCTTCAAAATGAAGCGTGACCCCCGGATAACCTGGATCGGCCGCATTATCAGAAAGCTCAGCATTGACGAGCTGCCCCAGGTATGGTCGGTGCTCAAAGGTGATATGTCCCTGGTGGGGCCGCGGCCGCCGGTGCCGCGCGAGGTGGCGCTCTACAGCCTTGAAGACCGCCGGCGCCTTGAGATTACCCCCGGGCTTACCTGCATCTGGCAGGTGAGTGGACGGGGAGATATCCCGTTTCCCGAGCAGGTGCAGCTTGACGTTCAGTATATTGAAAGCCAGAGCCTGTGGCTGGATATCAAGCTTCTTTTTAAAACGGTTCCTGCGGTGCTGTCCGGCCGCGGGGCATATTAGAAGGACACGGCCCATGCGAGCTGTCATAATCGCTACAGGACATGCCTCTAAGCAGGCGCAGTTCAGCCCGCGGCACTCGCCGCCCCTGCTGCCGCTGCTGGACAGGCCTTTTCTGCAGCATGTGATTGAACATATTGCAGGCATGGGCATACTCGGCTTTGACATTATTTTATCAAACGATCCTGAGAAGTATGAGGCTTTGCTTGGCAGCGGCATGCGGTGGGGGTGCAGCTTCACTTTACGCCTTGCCCGCGATGCCGCCCGGCCCTATAACATGCTGCAACCGGCCCTTGCCGGGAAGCATGACGGCAGTTTGCTGCTTGCCCATGCCGACATGCTGCCGCCCATGGATGCGGGCATGCTGGAGGCCGCAGGACCAGCCCTTATCTGCGCTCCTTCGCAAGACCAGTCTCAAAACGGGCACGGCTTCTGGACCGGCTGGGCCATAATCGATGCACAGGATCTTGCCACGGCCCCTGCCGGCGCCGACGCCGCGGCGCTTGAGCAGCACCTGCGTGGCCGCGGGGCACTCAGCGTGCCGGTGAAGCGGGTACTCAGCGTCCGCTCCTATGGCGATATTATAGAGGCCCAGCGCATGGTGCTCGCCGGTGAGTTCGAAGGCCTTATGTTCGGCGGCCAGAAGGCTGCCGACGGGATATGGCTGTCGCGCAATGTTAGCCTGCATCCGACAGCCCGCCTGAATCCGCCCGTGTATATCGGCGCCAACTGCCGCATCGGTCCGGGCGTGAGTCTGGGGCCCAATGTCGTTATCGGCAGCGACTGCATTCTTGACAGCCACTGCCTGATTGCTGATTCAGCGGTGCTGCCCGGCAGCTATGTCGGAGAGATGCTGGAGCTGCAGGACTGCGTCGTTGACCGCAACCTGCTGGTAAACACGCGCATCGGCAGCGCGGTCAGCGTATCGGACGATTTTATCCTTGGCTGTGTCAGTTGCAGCAGCTTTGGCGGGGGGGTGGCGCGGCTGCTGTCACGGATGCTGGGTGCGCTGTTGCTGGCGGCGTTGTTACCCTTGTTGCTTGCCACAATGCTTCTTTTGAAAATTTTCAGAAAGGGGCCGGTTTGTTTCCGGCACGAGGCAGTCATACTGCCTGCCCCCGATGACCCGCTTCAGTGGAAAACATTCCGGCTTCTGAGCTTTTCAGATAACGGTGACAGCTCAGGCCCATTCCCACGGCTGCGGCATTTTCTGCTCTGTTTTTTGCCGGGTCTTGCGAATGTTGCCCGGGGCCATTTGCGCCTTGTCGGCGTTGCACCCCGAAGCGCCGCGCAGATACGGCAGCTGTGCCGGGACTGGCAGGCGCTGTTCTGCTCTTCAAAAACCGGCCTCATCACCGAGGCTCTGGTCGTGTACGGCCCCGCGCCTACGCAGGATGAGCTGTACTCGGCCGAGGCTTTTTATGCCGTATCGGCCGGTCCCTGGCATGATGCAAAATTGTGCTTCGCCTATCTTGCCAGACTGTTTAGGCGCAGCTGAACCCGGAAGCCGCTGATGCCCATGCATCGTCATCGCTTAAAACGTAAGGCCATAGAGCTTGGCCACCTTGAATCCTGGTTTTTTCAGGGCAGGGGAGCTTTTCATTTTGAGAACTGTGAGCCCCTGCGCTACGCGCTCAATTTTTTTTTGAAATTGACACGGCTGCGTCCCCGGGGCGAGCAAAATTGTCTTGAGCATGTGATCAGGCATGTTGTGGTGCCCTTAGCCGGGCTGCCTGCAGCATTTGACGGGTTCAGGCTTCTGCAGCTTTCAGATATTCACAGTGACGGGCTGCCCGGTCTTCCTGCAGCCATCTGCAGCAAGCTTGCCGGGCTGGAAACCGATCTGTGCGTGCTTACGGGCGATTACCGGTTTGCAGTCTCGGGGCCCTGCCATAATGTTTATTATGCCATGAAGGGGATTGTGGGCGCAGTTCGGGCGCGTCATGGAATGCTCGGAATTCTTGGCAATCATGATTTCTATGAAGAGGCTGTCGAGCTGGAGGGCATGGGCGTGCGCATGCTCATCAATCAGTCGGCAGAGATTTCCCGCGGCGGGGAAAGTATCTGGATTGCCGGGGTCGATGATCCACACTATTATGGCTGTGATGATCTGGATGCAGCCCTGGCAGGAGTTCCCCCCGGCGCTTTTAAGGTTTTGCTTGTGCATTCTCCCGAGCTGTACCGCGAGGCGCAGGCCAGGGGCGTAGCCCTTTATGTGTGCGGCCATACCCATGCCGGGCAGTTGTGCCTGCCCCTGCTCGGACCGCTGCTGATGAATGCGCGCTGCCCGCGGGGTTACTGCGCCGGCTTGTGGCAGTACAAGACTATGGCCGGGTACACAAGCGCGGGCACAGGCTCGTCAATGGTGCCGGTCAGGTTTTGCTGCCCGCCGGAGATCACGGTGATCGAGCTGAGAAGGGCATAATGCAATATGAGCTTATCCCGGTGCGTGGCATCGCTTTTCAGGCATCGTGCTCACTGGTAGAGGCCGGTTTTGATGGATTGTCTTAAAGTTCGCACGGCCTGCAATGCGCTCAGCCAAACCCCTACTGGGATAGGCGCCAGGACGCAGCCAATAAACGCCTTTATTGAAAGGAGTGCTGTATGGGATTTGTAGCATGCGCCAATCTTGACAGTACGGTAGCCGCTTTCAGACAGTCCATGTGCTGGCACATAAAATATTCCCTGGGCAAGGGCGGCTTGGTCCTTTCGCGAGCCGATATATTGGCTGCAGCTTCTCTTGCCGTGCGCGACCGCCTGGTCGACAGGATGCTTGAAACCGAGCAGCGCTATAAGGGTGCCGGAGCAAAGCGGCTGTATTATCTTTCCATAGAGTTTCTGATGGGGAGATCGCTTGTCAACAATTTGTGCAATCTCGGCCTGCTGGATGTATGCGGCGAAGTGCTGCGCGAGTTCGGCGTCGAGCTTCGGGATATTGAAGATGCCGAGCCCGATGCCGGCCTGGGCAACGGGGGGCTTGGGCGGCTTGCGGCCTGCTTTCTTGATTCTTTGGCCACCCTTGGCATGCCGGGTTTCGGCTACGGAATAAATTATGAATACGGTCTTTTCCGGCAGGAGATTTCCGGCGGCAGGCAGAAGGAAAAGCCCGACAACTGGCTTGCCAACCGCTGTCCCTGGCAGGTGGAGCGGCCTGACGAGGCAATGGCGATTCCGCTTTTCGGGCGCGTTGAGAACGCTACGGACAGAAAGGGTGCATACAATCCGATGTGGCTTGACTGGAAGCTGGTTGTCGGCATCCCCAGCGACATGCCCATAGCCGGCTATGGCGCATCAACAGCCAATTACCTGCGACTGTACACTGCCCGGGCATCCCATGATTTTGATATGCAGATATTCAATGACGGCGATTATGTGCGGGCCGTTGAGCAGAAGATAGCCTCCGAGACGATTTCAAAAATTCTCTACCCCTCGGATGTTGCTTTTAGCGGCAGAGAACTGCGGCTGGTGCAGGAGTATTTTCTCGTAGCCTGCGCGCTGCGGGATATCGCACGCCGCTTCCGCGAAGAGCATGACTCGTTTGCCGTGTTTCACGAGAAAGTTGCCATACAGCTCAACGACACGCATCCCACGCTTGCCATTGCCGAACTCATGCGCATGCTGGTCGATGAGCAGGATCTGCCATGGGAAACGGCATGGACAGTAACGCAGGCGACCATGGGCTATACCAATCATACGCTTATGCCTGAGGCCCTTGAAAAGTGGCCCGTGGCCATGCTAGAGCATGTGCTGCCCCGGCACCTGCAGATTCTCTATGAGATTAATCACCGTTTTCTGGGCCAGGTCGAGTTGCGCTGGCCCGGCGACAAAAGGCGACGCGTCAACATGTCGATTTTTGAGGAGGGGCCAGAGAGGCAGGTGCGCATGGCTCACTGCGCGGTTGTGGGAAGCCATGCCGTCAACGGCGTGGCGCGCATACACTCCGGCCTTGTCTCCTCATCGCTTTTTGCCGATTTTGCGGCCATATGGCCTGAGCGCTTCAGCAATAAGACCAACGGCATTTCCCAGCGGCGCTGGCTGCTGGTTGCAAATCCCGGCCTTGCAGGTCTGCTTACCGGGGCTGTGGGTGAGGGCTGGATCACAGATCTTACGCAGCTTAAGGGCATTGAAGCGTTTGCCGGGGATACGGGCTTCCGCGACAAGTTCATGGCGATAAAACTTGCCAATAAGAAGCGCCTTGCCGCCTGCATTTTTGATCTTACGGGCGTTCAGGTCGACCCGCACTCATTGTTCGATATACAGGTTAAGCGCATACATGAGTATAAGCGCCAGCTTTTAAACGTGTTGCGCATACTGCATCTCTATTATGCCATCACGCAGGACGGCTACGCGCCGCCGGTTTCCCAGACTTTTATTTTTGCCGGTAAGGCAGCACCTGGCTACTGGGCGGCAAAGCAGCTGATAAGGCTCGTGCATGCCGTGGCCGATATCGTCAACCGTGACCGCAAAGCCAGCGAATTTCTCAGGGTCGTGTTTATTCCCGACTACCGGGTGTCCCTTGCCGAAATCATCATACCGGCGGCCGATCTGAGCGAGCAAATTTCAACGGCAGGCACTGAAGCCTCCGGCACGAGCAATATGAAGCTGTCGCTCAACGGCGCCCTCACCATGGGCACGCTTGACGGCGCCACCATTGAAATAGCCGATGAGGTCGGCAGGGAAAATCTCTACCTGTTCGGCCTGAACGTGGATGAAATCCGTGAGCTTGCCGCTGCCGGAACATACCAGCCCCGCCAATTGTATGAACAGCACCCGGATATTGCACGGGTGCTCGATGCGCTTAAAGGCTCTCAGCTGTCGTTGGAAGAGACCGGCTGCTTTGCTCATTTTTTTGAAGCGCTTGTGACGCATGGCGATCACTATTTCCATCTTGCGGATTTTCTGCCCTACTGCGATGCAACAAACCTGGCTCTGCAAGACTATAAAGACAGTGCTCTGTGGGCCCGCAAGGCGATATTGACGGTAGCGCGGATGGGCTTTTTTTCAAGTGACCGGACCATAAAAGAATATGCCCGTGACATCTGGAGCATCCATCCGGAAGGCGGGCTCTGAGAGGCAGCATGCTGACAGTTTTCCGTGTGATAAACGATGAGGGAGCTACACAGGAAGAGTATGGTATGAGGGCACGAAAAAAAGCACAGATTGTTTCCGCTTGCATGGTCGCCATTGCGTTGGTGACTGTTCTTCTGCTCATGGCGGGTGCTGCACGGGCGGATCTGGATGAGGTAAAAAAAGCAGGGGTGCTTCGCCATCTGGGGATTCCGTATGCCAATTTCGTGACCGGCGCCGGCGACGGCATGGATGTTGAGCTGATGCAGCGCTTTGCGCAGCATCTGGGCGTACGCTACGAATACGTAAAAACTGACTGGGCGGAAATTTTTGGTGATCTCACCGGCAGGAAGGTCAGGCCGAAGGGCAATGACATCGAGTTTATCGCCGATGTCCCGGTTAAAGGCGATATCGCCGCCAACGGCATCACGATTATTGCCTGGCGCGCCAAAGCGGTACAGTTTTCAGCGCCCACATTCCCTAACCAGGTATGGCTCGTGGCCCGTTCAGACTCGCCCCTGCAACCCATCAAGGCAACGGGAAATCTGCAAAGCGATATCGCTGCCGTCAAGGCGCTCATACGCGGGCATTCCCTGCTGGGGAAGTCAGGAACCTGCCTTGACCCTGCGCTGTACAGCCTACAGGAAATCACCGACAAGATCAGGCTGTTTCCCGGATCTCTCAATGACATCGCGCCCGCACTGATCAACGGTGAGATTGAGCTGACGCTGCTTGATGTTCCTGATGCGCTGGTGGCGCTCCAGAAATGGCCGGGGAAGATCAAGATCATCGGGCCGGTGAGCGAAACGCAGGACATGGCGGCGGCCTTCGCAAAGGACGCACCCAAGCTGCTTGATGAATTCAATCGTTTTCTGAAAAAAGAGAAGCGAGAGGGTTCATTTGTAAATGTTGTCAGAAAATATTACCCTTATGTATTCAGTTATTATCCGGAATTTTTCAAACAGGGCATGTAATGGCGAACATGGATCAAACGCAGAAGGGCACAGCCGGGTGGTACAGCAGCAACCTAGTGGTCGTTGCCTTCGGCCTTGCCGCTGTGGCCTATGTCTGCGGCCTGCTGATCCTGAATTACCGGACGACCATGGAATTGCGGGATGCCGACATTGCAAAGCTTCGCTACGAAACGAAGAAACAGGGAGAGTCGGGGGGCTATTTTTTTGAAGAGCGCAAAGACGACCTGCTGAACCTTGCCATGTCTCGCGAGGTGGCGGTATTTTTTGAAAATCGGGCCTTGGAAATGAGCATGGAGTACGGTCTGAGTCTGAGCCTGCCGCCTATCGCAGAGCGCTTCAGAAGCCTCATTGCAAAAAAAAAAATTGCCGGCGAACCCATGTATGCACGCATAGCCCTTATTGACAAAAGCGGTGATTTTTTGGTTGATACCGCGGGCGGACCGTCGGACCCGGTGCGCTGGCGGCAGTACCTTGATCCAGCATTTCGTGATGTGGAAATTCAGGCCCTGAACGGAGGAAAAGAGCTGCTGGTTTCATGCGCCTATTATTTCAAGGGCTTACATACGGCGCAGATCGTGGCCTGGCTCAAGCCCGAGATGGTCGGTGCGCAGCTTCTGGGCCGGGAGGTGGAGGGGAAGGACGTGACGTGGCTCACTGTGGCAGACGCAGACAGGGCGAAGGTCATCATGCCGCAGCGACTGGAGGCAACCTTTCACACCGGGTTTGACCCATCGGCCATCAGCCTGCCGGAGCCGGGCCGAACCACGCAGTTCATGGCGCTGAATGCGCAGGGCGAGAAAAAAGAGTGGCTGTGCATCGCTGCTCCCCTGCTGGAAACCCGCTTCAGCATCGTGCGGGCCGTCGAGGTCGAGAGCGAGTTTGGCCGTTTTACTACCCGGAGGTATTTTTTTGGAATGGTTTCACTTGCCGTCGTGATTCTCGGGAGCCTCGTGTTTGCCTTCACGCTGAACCGCAAGGCTCAACTGCTGCATGTCCGGCTGCAAGAGTCCCTGCGCAGAGAGGCTGAAATACAGCAAAAGGAGCAGGCGCTTTCCGAGGTAAACCGTGAGCTCAAACGCTCCAACGCAGAGCTTGAGCAATTTGCCTATGTGTCATCGCACGACCTGCAGGAGCCGCTGCGCATGATCGTAAACTACCTGCAGCTTCTGGAGCGGCGCTATAAGGGCAGGCTTGATGCCGACGCCGACGATTTTATCTTCTTTGCCGTTGACGGCGGTCGGCGCATGCAGACCCTCATCAACGACCTGCTTGCCTATTCCCGGGTCGGCACCAAAGGACAGCCGTTTGCCCCGACGGACTGTAATGATGTGGCCCGCCGCGCTCTTGCCAACCTGCACATGATTGTTGCCGAAACAGGTGCCCGTATTGACTGCGGCCAAATGCCGACCGTGCTTGCCGACAGCTCGCAACTGGTGCAGCTTTTTCAGAACCTGGTGGGCAATGCACTCAAATACCGCAGCGACAGATCGCCGCAGATTACGGTCAGCGCCCAGCGCAGGCCGAAGGAATGGCTGTTTTCGGTCGAGGATAACGGCATCGGTATCGAGCCGCAGTATTTCGAGCAGGTATTTATTATTTTTCAGCGCCTGCATACAAGCGCGCAGTATCCCGGCACGGGCATCGGCCTTTCCGTTTGCAAAAAGATTGTGGAGCGCCATGGCGGCGCGATCTGGGTTAGCTCCGAGCCGGGCACGGGAAGCACGTTTTTTTTTACAATTCCGGCAGCAGACGAAGTTTGAAAAAGCTGCCGCCTGCACGGCGGCTGTCCGCGCGCTAACATGGTTAGAGATATGAGAAAGCTACGGTAAAAAAAGATGCTTCATATGTTAATAACAGATCAGATGGATTTTATTTTTTTCATCTACGGATTTTCGTTCCTGCTTATGGCCGTGGCGCTGTATGGCCGGGAGAGCCATGACCGTGATCGCCTTGGCTGGATTTTTTTGGCATGGTTCGGCTTTCTGCACGGTATCAATGAATGGCTTGGCATGGTGGCGCTCGGCCTGGGTGACGGGAGCTTTTTCAAAGGCTTCCGGCTTGCTCTCATGAGCGTATCGTTTATCGTGCTGTACGAATTCGGCCGACGCGGAATGAAGGCACAGTCCGGACGAGCGCCGGCATTGTGGGCCTACGTGCCCCTTCTTGCCCTGGCCGGACTGGGTGCTTTTGCCGGTATGAACGGGCTTAATGCCACCTGTAGATACTTTCTGGGGTTCCCCGGCGCGGTACTTGCCTGCCTGGTTATTTACCGGCAGTCGCACACCCTTGATCCCGTACGACGCTGGTCGCTGGTTCTGGCGGCCGTGGCTTTTTTTATCTACGGCCTGGCGGCGGGTCTTGTCGTGCCTGCAGCGGCTTTTCCCCCGGCTTCGATTTTTAATAACGATTCGTTTCTGGCTGCTGTAGGGTTTTCCATACAGCTGATTCGCACCCTGTGCGCACTGGCGGCTGCGTTGGGTTTTTGTATTATCTATCAGCAGAGCCGCATGCCGGCGGCACACTGGTCCAAGAGCTGGATACTGCCCACCCTGGTGGCTCTGCTGATGACGGGAGGTTTTTTTCTGACTAACTGGCGTGGTGTAGCCGCCGATGCAGAGCAGCGTGAGAATTTACTTTCTCAGGCCACAGCCATAGCCCGGATGATGAGCATCGAGCATGTCCGGTACTTGACCTTTACGGCTCAGGACAAAACCAATCCTCATTTTCAAGTGCTTCGAAGCCAGCTCATGGCCTACGCCCGCGCTATAGGCCACCGCAGCATCTACACCCAGGCCCTGCGCAACGCCGCTATCGTTTTCGGGCCGGAAAGTCTGGCCGAAGATGACCCTCAGGCATCACCGCCGGGAACGGTCTATAAACAGCCGACAGCGGAGAACCTAGAAGCCTTCGGAACTAAAAGATCATTTACCGAAGGCCCCTACACTGATGAATACGGGGCTTTTGTCAGCGCATTTGCCCCGGTGCTCGATCCGCGCACGGGAAGCGTTCTGCTGCTGGTCGGCATGGACATCGATGCACAGAAATTTCAGGCTGCAGTTGAACGGGCCCGGCTCCTTGCCATTCTTTTTGTTTTGTCTCTTGGGGCTATTTTGCTGGCTGGTGTTGCGCTTTTATCGCTGCGGCAGCGATTGCCGCAAGAGCAAAAAAGGCGGCTTCTGCATGTCTCGTCTTTTTTGCTGGCAGCCCTGGGCATGGTGCTGACCTTTGCTCTGGCGTATCTGGTCAATGATTTCGAGACCAAGTCCCGCAGAACAATTTTTTCGCAACTGGCCGGTGTGCAAGCGGGCATCGTTGCCGAAACGATGATTAATATCAGAGATTACCGGCTGGATGGTCTCGTGCGATTTATTCAGGGCAACAAAAGTGTTGCGCCCGACGAGTTTCGAACCTATGTTTCGGGCCTTTTTAGAGATGGCATCGTGCAGCCCTGGGCCTGGATCCAAATCGTTCCCGAAGGGCTAAAGTCTCAGGTTGAGGCGGATGCGCGCCGCGCAGGACTGGCGGATTTCACTGTGTTTCAGAAGGATGACAAGGGTGCCCGTCAACCGGTGGAGAAGCGCGATACATATTACACGGCACTGTGCGTCGAACCTCCGGAAAACAATGAGATTTCTCCGGGCTATGATCTGGGCTCCAACCCGGTGTTCCGTTCAGCACTGGAAGAGTCGCTGAGTACCGGAATGGTAACAGCCACCGATCCTGTTGCTCTGGGCCCTGAAAACAGGGCGCAGAGGGGGCTGTTTGTTATGCGGCCTGTTTTTGAAAATGATCCGCTGCTGAACCAGGTGCGGGGTTTTGCGCTTGCTGTGGTGCGCCTGGGGACTATGCTTAATAAAAACCTGGCTCTGTCCGGGGGTATGCAGCCTGCAGTCCTTATGGGCCTCTACAACCTCAAAACGGGCGAAGCGCCTCAGTTGCTGGTGGCATCGCCGCTGCCCGATGCGCTCAGTCAAGTTGCGGCAGACGGCAGCCTTTCAGGTGATGATTCGGGTCTTACGGTTGTCTTTCCGCTGTTCGTGTTTGGCAGGGCATATGCCTTGGTGGTGCAGCCCGGTCCCGCATTCCTTGCCGCAAACCCAACATGGGTAGGGGGGCTGATGCTGCTGGTTGGCCTGTTTGTAACAGCGGTTCTGTCGGTTTTTATCGGATTTCTCAATAATCGCCGGGCGTATCTGGAAAAGCAGATCGGGGCACGGACCGCGGAGTTAGAGGAACACCGCCAGCAGATGGAGGACGTGATTGTCGGCACCCATATCGGAACCTGGCAATGGGAAATTCCGACCGACAAGGTGATTGCCAATGAATGCTGGACCGAGATCATCGGCTACAGTCTTAAAGAGGTTATGCCCTTATCGCTTAAGAGCGCCAAGGAATTTGTGCATCCGGAAGATCTGCCCCGGCTTGAGCAGGTTCTTGATGCCACCCTGCAGGGCCAGATGCCTCTGTATGACTGCGAATACCGCATGAGGCGCCGCGACGGCTACTGGGTTTGGGTTCAGGATCTGGGGCGCGTCATGCAGCGGTCTGCGGAAGGTGAGCCCTTGCGCATGAGCGGAACCCATGCCGATATCACCGAGCGCAAGGAGTCCGAGCGCGTGCTCAAGGAAACGATGGCCGAACTGAAGCGCTCCAATAGCGAGCTGGAAAATTTTGCCTATGTGGCATCACATGACCTGCAGGAGCCGCTGCGCATGGTGGTCAGCTATCTGCAGTTGATAGAACGGCGCTATACAGGCAGGCTTGATTCCGATGCCGATGAATTCATAGGGTTTGCCGTGGATGGCGCCCAGCGCATGCAGACACTCATTAATGACCTGCTTGCCTATTCGCGCGTGGGCACCAAAGGCAAGCCCTTTGCCCCGACTAACTGTGACGAGGCCGTTCAACGGGCCCTTGCCAACCTGCAGATGATCATTGCTGAAACCGGCGCGCAGATAGATTACGGCCTGCTCCCAACCGTTTTTGCCGACAGTTCGCAGCTGACGCAGCTTTTTCAGAATCTGGTGGGCAATGCTCTCAAGTATCGAGGCTCCGAGACTCCGCGCATCGCCATAGGCGCCGAGCTCAGGGAGAAGGAATGGCTGTTTTCGGTCGAGGATAACGGTATCGGCATTGAGCCGCGGTATTTCGAGCGTATTTTTGTTATCTTTCAGCGTTTGCACAACAGGTCGGAACATAAGGGTACGGGGATTGGCCTTGCCGTGTGCAAAAAAATTGTCGAGCGTCACGGGGGCATAATCTGGGTGAGTTCCGAGCCGGGCACAGGATCGACATTTTACTTTACCATTCCCGCTGCAGGTGTATAACTGTTTATATTTTCAAAGAGGGTACAATGGATTGCATGCCAGGTGAAAAGCCTTTTCACATTCTTATCGTAGAGGATAATCTCGGCGATGTGAGGCTTATGCAGGAGGCCCTGCGGGAAGGCAGTGTGCCGTGCAACCTGCAAGTCGCAACCGATGGAATAGAGGCCCTCGATGTATTGCGCCGCGTGCCCCCGTTCGGCGCGGCGAAACGGCCCGACCTTATTTTTCTTGATCTGAACCTGCCGGGAATAAGCGGCATGCATGTGCTTGAAGATATCAAGAGCGACCCTGGCCTGAGGCAAATACCGGTTATTGTTCTCAGCACATCGTCGGCAGAGCAGGATATTGTTGATGCATATGACCGGCACGCAAACTGCTATATTACAAAACCCATTGATCTTGAAGAGTTTATGCGGGGGATACGTCTGGTCGGAGAATTTTGGTTCACCATGGCGCAACTGCCCAGGAAGGAGACACAATGGACAGCAATGACATAAAGGTGCTGCTCATAGAAGATAATGCCGGCGACGCGCGGCTGATCGAGGAAATACTGGCGAAAGCCGAGGGCCATCCCTACAGTGTAACGTGGGCGCAAAGCCTTACTGCAGGGGTTGTCCAGCTCAGGGTTGAAACCTTCGACGTTATCCTGGTCGACCTGTTCCTGACCGACAGCAAGGGGCTTGACACCCTGCGGAGCATTAGCACTGAAAGTCCGTTTGCTCCGCTTATCGTGCTGACCGGGCTTGATGACAAAGCTGTTGCCGTGCAGGCCCTGCAGGAGGGCGCTCAGGACTACCTGCTAAAGAGTCAGCTGGAACATTCAACGCTGCCCCGGGCCATCGGCTATGCCATCGAGCGGCAGCGCACCTATGATACGCTGAAAAGTCTTTCTCTGATCGATCCCCTGACAGGCCTGTATAACCGGCGGGGCTTTGTGACCATTTCCGCGCAGCAGCAGACGTTTGCCATGCGCACGGGCAAGCGCATATTTTTGTCGTTTATGGACATTAATCAGCTGAAGTGGATTAATGACTCGCTCGGACAGCGGCAGGGTGATCTTGCCATTACCGACACTGCAGCGGTGCTGCAGAAGACATTCCGCAGCTCCGATATCATCGGGCGCATGGGCGGCGATGAGTTTGCCGTGCTTTGCATCGAGACCGAGCCCAGCACCGATGAGATTATTAAGGCGCGGCTGAAAAAAAACATCGCTGATTATACCATGGCGCACCCGCGCGGTTTTCGCCTCTCGCTCAGCATGGGCATCGTGTTTTGTGACCCTGCAGCCGGTTTTGATATTGAAGCGCTGCTGAGCGAGGCCGAGGCCCTCATGAACAAGAGCAAGGGTACGGCCCATGTTCTTGAAAAGAGCGATAAAGGCATACAGGTTCTCATGATTGAGGATAATCCCGGCGATGCGCGTCTTGTGCGTGAAATGCTCAGCGAGTCCCGAAGCGCAGGTTTTGCCCTGCAATGGGCCCAGAGCCTTGCCGAGGGCAGACTTTTTTTGGCTTCCAGAAGCATTGACGTTGTGCTGCTTGATCTTGATCTTCCCGACAGCTGGGGCAGTAAAACTATTACGGAGGTTATGAAATGCGCACCCACCAAGCCGATTGTCGTGCTGACGGGCTCTACTTCCGAGGAAACGGGACTGGAAGCCATAAAATACGGGGCGCAGGATTATCTGGTCAAGGGGTCGTTTACTACCGTGACGCTGGAGCGGATAATCAACTTTGCCATCGAGCGGAAAAATATCGGGGAAGAGCTGCGCAAGGCCCGCGAGCGCGAGGTGGCAATCTCTTCGCGTATTCAGCAGACGCTGCTGCTCGGGAGCCCACCCAGCGATCTGCCGGGCATAGAGTTTGCGGCTTTTACCGTGCCCTCACAGTATGTTGATGGCGATTTTTATGATTTTATCCGCTATGGCGATTCCTTCGTGGATATCATACAAGGCGATGTCATGGGCAAAGGCATACCCGCGGCGCTGCTGGGAGCTGCGGCCAAAAGCTATTTTTTGCGCGCCCACAGCAGCCTTATTTATGCCCGTGGCTGTGCAGGGCTGCCTTCGCCCGACGCCATTATCGACCAGGTAAACCGCTATATCGTCGACGATCTGATGAAGCTTGAAAGCTTTATTACCCTGTGTTACGCCCGCCTAGACGCAGCCGCCCGAACCCTTCAGTTTGTCGACTGCGGACATACCAAGACCGTTCACTACTGTGCAGCAGAGGGTAGGTGCCGCCTGCTTGACGGCGTCAATATGCCCCTTGGATTCAGCCGTGAGGACGTGTACAAAACCACCACGGTTCCGTTTGCGCAGGGTGACTTGTTTTTCTTTTATTCCGATGGCTTGACCGAGGCGCGCAGCCCCGACGGCGATTTTTATGGGGAGGAGCGCATCATGGACATCATTGTGCGCAATGCCAGCCTGCCCGTTGATGAAATCAACCGGATGATTTTTTACGCGGCGGCCGCCTTTGTGGGCTCGCAGAATTTTTCAGATGATCTGACCTGCGTGCTTGTAGCGATACGGGACAGAAACGCCGAGCCGCACGGGGAAACGGCTACGCTGATTACGACCAGCGCCCTGGATGAATTGGCGGGGATCCGGGCTTTTGTTGCTGAATTTTGTACCCGATGGGCCTCGCCTCCCCTTGCCGGTGAGCCTGCCGCCGCTCTGCAACTGGCCGTCAACGAAGCCGTAACCAATATTATGAAGCATGCCTATGGCGGCAGGGCCGACGGCCGGATTGATATAGAGGCCTGCGACTATGCCGCGCATATCGATATCAGCCTGCGTCACCGCGGTAAAGATTTTAAGAGATCCGATGTTGCCTCGCCGCATTTTGACGGAACGGCAGAGGGGGGCTTCGGCATTTTTATCATCGAGCAGAGCGTCGACGATGTCCGCTACAGCTCCGATGGCAAGGGCAATCACGAAATTGTTTTAAAAAAATATAAAACAAGACAGGAAGGAGAAGGTCCATGGAACTGTACAGTGAAGCTCTAGGAGATGTCATGGTTGCGCGTATCAAAGGCGATCATCTGGATGCCAGCACGGTCGAGGATTTCAAGGCGGCAGCAAATCCGGTGATTGAAAAAAGCATGAAGATAGTTTTGGACATGGGGAGCCTTAACTTTGTCGACAGTTCGGGCATCGGTGCCATCATTTCATGTCTGCGTAAGCTCAACGCCAAGGGCGGCGACCTGAAGCTCTGCGGTCTTTCCAAGCCAGTTCGCTCGCTGTTTGAGCTGGTGCGCATGCACAGGATATTTGATATTTTTGAAACTTCCGATGAGGCAGTCGCAGCTTTTGCCCGGCAATAGGCAGGCTTTTCAGACGACGAAACCCTTGACAGTCTTTCTGTTACTCTTTAAGATGGGGGTACGTTAGTCTGGCCTTAGTGCCGGTCTGAACATCAGGGGGGAGGAGTAGTGACTATGACGCACAAGCATTTCTCTCTCCACCGTTCTTCCTGTCGCAGGAGTTTTCTTTTTCCATTGAATCAATTCACTGCTGCACCTCAGCTGTCGCATTATCCGTATGCTTGCGCAAAGACCTCCGTAATTTCCCTGATTGATAAAAAAGCACTAGTATGTATCGGGTTTATGCGGCGGGCTTCAAACAGAAGAACTGCCGATATCCGGCAGCATTTCTCAATGCAGTCAATGCTATGAGCAAGCGCATAACGCATCTGATGTCAACCATACTGGCTGTGCTGCTGCTCATGCTGCTCTCTGAGACGGTATGTGCTGCCGCCAACTACAGGATCGGTGTGCTTGCCCGCCGGGAAAAAGACACCTGCATGCTTGAGTGGCAGGATACTGCCCGGTACCTGAGCGGTAAAATCAAGGGGTGCTCCTTTATAATCGTCCCGCTTGATTTTAGTGAAATAAAAAAAGTTGTCGAACAAAAAGAGATTGATTTTCTCATCTGCAATCCAGCCATGTATGTAGATCTTGCCACATATTACGATGCGCAGAGAATAGCCACACTGAAACGATCGGATGCAGGGAAAACATTCGGGGATTTTAGCGCGGTTATTTTCACCAGGGCTGATACTGCCGGCATCAGGGGCCTTGCCGATATTCGTAAAAAGTCTTTTATGGCTGTCAACGAGAATTCTTTTGGCGGCTGGCTGATGGCGGACAGGGAGTTTAAGGAAATCGGTATCTATCCGCCCATCGATTTTAAGCGACTTGATTTTATCGGGTCTCATGATGCCGTTGTGTATGCTGTCAGGGATGGCCGGGTTGATGCGGGCACGGTCAGCTCGGGCATTCTTGAAAGCATGGAGCGCGAGGGTAAAATCAGCCTGCGCGAATTCAAAATTCTCAATCGCACCATGTACCCGGACACATCCTTCCCCTACGAGCATTCAACACGGCTGTATCCTGAATGGCCGTTTTTAAAGCTTGAGCAAACACCTGATGATGTCACTGAAAAAGTTACTGTCGCACTGCTTGAAATGCCCACTGATAGTCCTGCTGCAAAAGCGTCCGGCTGTGCCGGATGGACATATACCGTGAGCTATAAGAGCGTCTATGAGTGTCTGGAGAAAGTTAAATACGGGCCATACAAGGATTTGGGGAAAATCGGCCTTCATGAATTATTGAAACAGTACGGGAAGTATATTGCAACAGTGTTGGCCGGAACTGCGCTGCTGTTTTTTTTCACCATGTATATACTTGTGCTGAACCGCCGGCTGCAGCGGTCAAACAGCAGCATTAGCAAGGAAGTTGAGGGACACCAGGCGACCATGGCGCTTTTGCAGGAGTCACGGCAGCGGGCCGGGCAGGTTATCAAAATTGTCCCCAGCGCCGTGATGACACTGGACCCGCAGCGTCGCATTACAGGCTGGAATGACCAGGCCGAGGCTCTGACCGGCTATACGGCGCAGGAGGCCATCGGCAATGACTGCTTTCTGTTTGTGGAACAGCCCTGCAAAATGCATTGCCGTGTTTTTGACGACGAATCCGTAAAGCCGATTATCGGTCGCGAATGCACTATCAGACGCAAAGACGGCCGGATTCGCACAATTGAGAAAAATGCCGACATTTTCCGGGACGAACGGGGCGCCGTTATCGGCGCTGTCGAGAGTTTTAAGGATATTACGGCCCGTATAACCGCCGAGCAGGAACTTCGACGGGAAAAAGAGCTGGCGCAGAAGTATCTTTATATTGCCGGTGTCATAATGATCATAATCGATGCCGGTCAGATACTTCGCCTGATCAATAAAAAGGGGTGTGAGGTGCTTGGGTGGAGCGCTAATGAAATTATAGGGAAAAACTGGTTTGATACCTGCCTGCCTCCGGCATGGGCCCGAAGAGGCCGAAGGTTGTTCGCGGAAATAATGGCAGGGAATTTAGAGCTCAATGAGTCTTTTGAAGCACCCGTTGTAACCAAAGCCGGAACGCAAAGGCTTATTGCCTGGCATATGACGGTCATCCGGGAGGATGAAGGACACATTGTGAGTATGCTGAGTTCAGGTGAGGATATTACCGAGCGGCATCAGGCGCAAGTGGGCTTAAGGGAAAGCGAATTGAAATTCCGGGCGCTGAGTGATTCTGCAACGGATGCAATCCTTATGATGGACAGCCAGGGAACGATTGCGCTTTGGAACAGCGCTGCGGAAAAAATTTTTGGCTGGACGCCGCAGGAGGCCCTCGGCAGTGGTTTGCACGGGCTTTTGGCGCCCCGGCGCTACCATGAACAAGCCGCAAAAGCCATGCCTCGGTTTCGGGAGACAGGGCAGGGCAATGCCATCG
>CAIWCT010000321.1 GCA_903911225.1 uncultured delta proteobacterium | reverse complement strand
TTCCAGTCTGCGTCGTTGATCTTCTGGCAGGTCGTCAGGTTTCCGATCGTTTTAACCGATGTGCACAGGCTCGCGATCAAAAAGGGGATGATGAGCGATGCGTCAAAGGACCAGCTGAGCATAGTCAGGTCGGGCAGGGCCAGCAGGGGCTTATCGAATATCTGCTGAAGATGCGCTGCAGGCATCAGGCCGGTCAGGTACGAAACGATATAACCCGTGATCATGCCGATGATGACGGAGAACAGGCGCAGTTTGCCACTGCTCCAGACGGTGACCCCCACCATGGTCGAAAGCGTGATCAGGGAAACCGTCAGGACGACCGGATTGATGGTGGTGCTGTCTCCGACAATCCCGAGAAAGTTGCGCGTCGTCACCGGAATCACCGATATCCCGACCATCGTGACGACCAGTCCCATGACTTCAGGCGTGAAGATCCTGCGCAGCCGATGGATAATCCGTGACATGCCTATTTCCAGGATGCCGCTTAAAGCGGTCATGCCCAGCACAAGCGGCAGCCCGCCGATTTGGGCAGCCATGATTGATGCGGAGATGTATGCGGGCTCGCAGACGGAAGGCGCAAAATATCCTGATCCGACACCTTTTCGATTCAGGGCTTGAAGGATGACGGCAATCCCGCCGGACAGAAGCGACATGCTAATAAAAAAATCCGACTGCACCATTGATGCGCCCATGGCCTGGAGCACGATCATGGCAAAAATCAGGGCAGTCGTAACATGCAAGCTGTGTTGCAGGCCCAAAAGCAGACAGATTGGCAGCGGGATCGTGTCGTCCAGTCCATAGATCAGGTTTGCAGGTTTGCGTTTATTGGCCATAGTGTTCCCGTATCAGGATTATTGAGCTCGTACAAGAGCTGTTCCCGATTCATTACCGAGATAACCTTCGTCTTTACCCCTGCCTTGATAACCTGGTTCATTAACCTTTGGCAACGCGTTTCCCTGACCTTGCTCGCTGGATGTGAAAATCAATAGAAGTTCACCGAATCGATAAACTCCTGCTGCTCCATATTTGCAATACCGCTCCAGTAAACCGGCCAGTTCGTATCGGTAATAGAATTCAAGGAATTGTTTCCGGAATAATAGTATTCTCTGTAAAGCCCCTGTTGTCTATTATTCGTGACAAGTGCCGGGAAAAGCTGCTCCAGGGAATCGTTCAAAAAACCGAACAGGCAATACGCTGACGAAAAAGTGTAATAAATATTAAACTGCCCCGGCATAGTAGCCAGGTCATAGTTCAGTGAACGATAATCAATGGGTTTCAAAGTATCACTGCATAAGGTAAAGATCTTAAAAGCAGGGTCATTGCCGGAGCGCGGGCTTATGGCAGGTGTTACCTCAAGCACATTATCAGGTAACATGATACGGTATTCGTCCATATGCGTATGCCCGGCAAGCGACATTGTTATAATGCCCGGATATTTTGAAAGTATTTGCAGGAAACTTGCCTGATAATCCTGGCTCCACATCATCACAGCATCTGCAATATGACCGTTGTTATCGAGACTTTGGGCTGTTGAATATGTATTCGCGCCGGGTGGTACATGCATTATGAGCCACACTTTTTTATCGGCATCTTTGGCAGCAGTGAGTGTTTTGTCAAGCCAGCGAAGTTCTTCATCGAACCTCGTAGTGGTATTGTCCAGGTATGCACATAATGCTGTATTGATCCCTATCACCATCAAATTTGTTCCCGGCGGCTCCGCGGAATAATATCCTCCTTTTTTGAAGGTAGAAAGAAAGGCCTGATGATCTACTGTGCCATTCAATAATTCCGTATAGTAAAGCTCCGCCGTATTGGAGAGAAAAGCGCTGTCTGGCCCAAGGTCTTCATATGAATCGTTATTTCCAACCGCGAACATGACGGGAAGGTTTCCGGCAGACGCCCTCACCTGCTCTAAAAAAAAGGCAACCGTTTTATCGGCGAAGGCTTCCATGGCTTGAACGTCCTGACTGCCGTAGAGCGTGTAAAAAGTTTGGTGAAATTTATGCGTAAGAATGTCGCCACTAAAAATAATGAGCGGAGAGACTCCCAGATTCTGCTTTATGCTTGAGAGTGCAAGCATCAGCAATGGGTAGTTGGTATCGCTCCCCCATACCAAAGGGGCTGATATGTTCGATGTCTTAAAAATATTTGCCCACTCATCGGCGTCTGCTGCGACTAGCGCCTTAAAAAGAGATGGGTCATAAAAAGGATCGAAATGAACATCCGAGAATACAACCACGGAGAAGTTGATGGTATTGAACCCACCTCCGCATGAAACCAGTGGTAAGTGAAGCAACAGAACAAAAATCAAACTAAAACGTCTAAAATATTTATTGCACATGTTTTAGTATCTTTTCTTGGTACGATAAATTAACGCATCTGAAGTTCTCTCACCGGAGGATTAGACTGTCGCACCGATTGATCTCAAATTGGCGATTTGGCATTCATGATGCATTATGCATTGCCCCCTGATCTCACATAGAGCATCAAGGTTGACATCGAAACGTTCTTTGCTTCGCAGTGTGCTGGCAGACATTATATTTTCAACCTTTGTGTTGATAATGGCCATTAAATTCCATGTAGCACAAAAAAAAATTTATCCGGCGATTTTTTTTAATAGGAATATTTAGTATTAACAGCATGAAATACCGGGATGGACGTGAAAACGCATAAGTCAGTGGGGGCTGGAGGTGAGGGTTGACTCTTAAATCTTAAGGTTATTGACCACACTATCGTATGCCCCTGCTTGGCTGCCAAAAGTCCACATTACGGCTCTAAATGTAGACTCTGGACCACTACGTAATATATCAAATGTGAGGGCAAGCTAGTTCAAAAAATGAAACAAATAACTTGCCATTAATATACTTGCATACTAGAATTAGATATAATTTCAAGCAAGACGTTCTTCTGCAGTTCTTTGGCTTGCCGATTGGAAACAGTATACAACTACCGCCGTAGCCTAAGCAGCGGCGGTAGTTTTTTGACCCTGAAGTAAGAGGATGGCATAAACGGTTCCGGTCTCAACGATGGCGTTATTCTGTTAAACGTGACGACAGTGAGCCTGATTGGCAGATAGCCTTAAGGCCTTCAGATAACTTGAGACATAAACGGCATCAAGGCCAGAACCTGTTCCCTTATTTAAAAAAGTCGCTGTATATTTTCCGTATATCGAAAACGCGGCGGTGCGCTCTGCAACAAGCAATAACCGTGTCATGTCTAGATTGAGGATTGCGGTGCTAAATCAGATAAGTCATATTCTCAAGGCCATTGGATTGCTGTTGCTGGGGGCAGTGGGCTTTTTTATACTCAGGAGCTTTATCGTGCCCGACAGTTTCGGCGTGCAGCACAGCTATATCTACGGATATTACCGCGAGGCATCAGACGGCGAGCTGGCCGCGCAACCCACAATCTACCAGGGCAGCGAAGCATGCCTGGGCTGTCATGCCGTGGCTGCAGCCACCTGGAAGGAGGGCAAGCACGCCGGCGTGCCCTGCGAGAGCTGTCACGGCACCTGCAGGGCCGGCAGGAATGAAGCCGGTCAAAAACCGGTTTCAGACAGCTCTGTGGCGGCCTGTATGAAATGCCATGCGGCGCTAAGGGGCAGACCCGTGGGCATTCACCAGGTGGCTGCTCTTGACCCGCATGTGCAGGAAAAAGTCAAGTGGGGATGCCAGGTGGGGTCATTGGTGGCTGTAGACAATCGTAAGAGTGTGAAGGAAAAAGGTGATATATTTGCTCAGGGCCTGCGGTGCGTGCTCTGCCATGACGCGCATCATCCGCTGCTGAGACTAAAGGAATTTGCCATGCAGAAAGCCGAGCGCGAGCGCTTGCAGAGGCAGGGAACTGATAATGCAACTCTATCAAACGGAGAAAAGCCATGAAAACCAGCAGGCGGGACTTTCTGAAGCAGGCTGGCTGGACTATACTGGGTAGCGGGCTTCTGGGTACTGTAGTGCAATTGCCGGTACGTTCCGCACGCGCTGCCTCCGGCTCCAGCGAGCACCTCTATGGCTATATAGTCGACACTACCAAGTGCATCGGGTGCGGGTTGTGCGCCGGCGCCTGCCGTAAAGAGAACCGGGTGCCGGAGGAGTGCTACCGCACCTGGATAGAGCACTACACGATTTATCTGGACGGCCAGGTCGAGGTCGAGTCGCCCCAGGGCGGCGAGAATAGTTTTGCCCCGACTGAGGCAAAGGGTAAGGTGGACAGGTCGTTCTTCGTACCAAAGCTGTGCAATCACTGCAAAGAGCCCAACTGCGTTCAGGTCTGCCCGGTAGGAGCCACCTATGTGAGCCGCGAGGGCATGGTGCTGGTTGACCAGAAGCAGTGCGTTGGCTGCGCCTACTGCATTCAGGCATGCCCCTACAGCGCGCGGTTCATGAACCCGGTGCTGCATGTGGCAGACAAGTGCACGTGGTGCTACCACCGCGTGCTCAAAGGCCTGAAGCCCGCCTGCGTGACGGTCTGCCCCGTGGGGGCGCGGCAGTTTGGTAGGCTGGATGACCCCGGCTCACCGGTCGGAAGGCTCATCAAGGAGGCACGACTGCAGGTGCTGAAGCCTGAAATGGGCAACGAGCCAATGGTCTTTTACAACGGCCTTGACAAAGAGGTACGATGATGGGACTTGAAGCGCTTACCGCAGGATTTCTTTTTCCCAACGACTTCGAGGTGCACTGGAGCCTCATGATCGTGCTGTATCCCTATATCACGGGCCTGGTGGCAGGGGCTTTCATCGTGTCATCACTGTATCATGTATTCGGCAAAACCGAGCTCAAGCCGGTTGCCCGGTTTTCGCTCGTTGCCGCATTCAGCTTCCTGCTGTTTGCCTGCGTACCGCTGCAGTTTCACCTCGGGCATCCCGAGCGGTCATTCAATATGATGTTTACTCCTCATTTAACCTCAGCCATGTCGGGTTTCGGTTATATCTATGCGTTCTACCTGCTGCTGGTGCTTTTTGAGATATGGTTCGTATTCCGCCCCGAAATTATAGCCCGGGCACGAAGCAGCTCCGGCATCATGCAACAGCTGTACCGCGCCCTTTCGCTGTGGAGCATGAACGATTCGGAAGGGGCTTTAAAAATCGACCATAAAATTACGCTTGTGCTTGCGGCGGTGGGCATCCCGTCTGCCTGTACGCTGCACGGATATGTGGGTTTTCTGTTCGGGTCGCTAAAATCAAACCCCTGGTGGTCCACGCCGCTTATGCCGATAATATTTCTCATGTCGGCCATCGTGTCGGGAATCGCCATGCTGATCGTGACCTATTATATAGTCATGGTTGTAAAAAAGCAGCCCGTTGACAACAACTGCCTGCGGTCGCTATACAAGTACCTGTGGGGGTTTTTCATCATCGACCTGACGCTCGAGCAGCTCGGGGAGATTTCCATGGCCTATTCCAAAAGTGAGTCATGGAGCGTGGTCGAATGGATGCTTGAAGACCGGCTGCACTTCAGCTATACGATCCTGCAGATGGGCATCTGCTCTGTCATTCCTCTTGTGCTGCTCGGGTTTGTCGCTCTTAAGCCCATGGCAGACACTCTGCGCAACCGGCTGGGCCTTATCTGCTCGGCTCTGATTCTCGTACAGGTTCTTGCCATGCGCTGGAATGTTGTTATAGGGGGGCAGCTCTTTTCAAAAAGCCTGCGGGGGCTCACAAGCTACGCGCCGGCGTTTCTGGGCCGGGAGGGCATACTGGTAGCCGCAGGCATTTTTGCCATGCCGTTTGTGGTCATGTACGTGTTTAACCTGATACTGCCGCTGTTTGAGAGCCCAGCCGATCAGGCGGGCCGCTAATCATCAACTGCTTTGAACTTTTCCGAAACATGCTTCATCATACCTGCCGGCTTTTTAGACACAACTTTTCATCGATGTTATCCCAATAAAACAGCACCAATTTTTTTATATTAAATTTACACCGGCAGGAGGCGCAGCCTCTGCGTCATATGAGTGTGCCTCTCAATAAATAATACAATTTATTATGCTTAAAATTCCGCTGACGATTGATTCAAGTATGCCTAAAATGTCAAGAGACAGGATGGCGTCAAATAAATTAGAAAGCATCGTGAGAATTGCACTGAAAAGGCATTCAAGCGTACTAAATATGCCCGTTGCGGCCATGCGCCTGTCACCATCCAATATTGTTAACTTCCCATCGTCGGTGCATATGACGGTTGCCAGCGTTCCGTCGATTTCAAGCAAAAAAGGCACTCCGGGCCGAAGCCCACCCGGAGGGAAACCGATAGTAACAGATGACCCTCTAAGATAAGGCATGTAAACACTGCTGGGATACCCGCTGTCGGGATCCGAGGAAATAATTTCGGATTGTATGCCGGCAGCTTTAATTATGCTTTGGAAAAAAGACGCTTTCACAGCCGGCTGCGCATGCTCCGCAAAACTCCCTGAGGGGTTATAAAAAGGAATAAGGAGAAAAATAAAAGCTGCAAAAAATGTTTTACGCATCATAAGAAAGCCTCCGACATACTGGTAAAGGAAACGTAAAAAACACACATAAAAGTTTTAGCCAGCGTTCATACAGCATGAAACTATACGCAGCAGAACGCACCGTCTAAAAATCGCAATCCAAAATGCCAAAAACAAGTTTCACTACTGCCTGAATAATACCGGGGATATTAAGATTGGCAATAGAATCTATCAAATCGCCGACACTTTCCAGGGCATTTGATAGAATGCAC
The DNA here is from genome assembly GCA_903911225.1 of uncultured delta proteobacterium. GTDB lineage: Bacteria > Desulfobacterota > WTBG01 > CAIYCZ01 > CAIRTM01 > CAIWCT01. Next base: position 23,488 of record CAIWCT010000321.1, on the reverse strand, counting down.
TCAATGATTCCAAACACCCCGGAATCTGCAACTCTCTGGTCGCCATCAATAATGTTCAATTTGCCATCAGCGTCAAATTGAACAGTTGCCGACATGCCGTCGATTGCAAGCAGAAACGGCGCTCCCCGGCTAAGCCCTGCTGCGGGGAACCCTATGGTAACCGCAGATCCTTTAAAATATGGCATATAAATGCCTGCTGTATAACCGGCGTCAGAATCATAGACAATTCTTTTAGAGAATATGCCTGCAGCTTTTAGTGAGCTCTGAAAAAGCGCCGGTTTTAACGACGGCTCAAATGTTCGGGCCTGCGCTGGAGCAGCCATGTAGAGAAATAGAAAACATGCTGTTACAACAATACTAATTTTATTCATCGACATTTTAATCACCCCTTGTCCGTCATAAATTATTTAAACTTCTGCGCGTCAATTTTATAGGTTTGCAATCCTTGAGGCTTGACAAGTACCAGGCTGAACGGCTTCTGTAAAGAAAGACCATCATAGCGAAAATACGCTCGCATGGTTGCATAATAGGGGGAAAAGCCTTGCTGAGCAGTTTTTAATTGTGATGAGGTTTGGAAGTGATCCGCATGAAACATGTCAGGAAGTATTTTTTTATCATCCTGCAGGACATAAGCCGTATAGCTGCGGGCAAATTCAATACTTGGTCCGTACACGGTACAATCAATCTGAAGAGTGGCGTCCCGCAGTATCGCATCCTGCTCCTGCACTGATACATCTTTGCCCTGCTGTGCCTTGATACCGGCAAGCAATGCAAGCTTGCACCACTTAGTGCGCACGACCACCTCCGGTGCAGCCGGACCGCAGCTATAGAGGCTCATGAGCGTTTTTTCTATGCCGCTCTGACTGGCACTGCCGAATTCAAGTGCTTCACGAACCTGACTGGTGCTAAGATTATCGGTTATGGCATGCAAAACACTGCACGGGCATAAAACAGCTGCGCAGCATATGAATATTAAACTAATTGCTACCTTCACTGCCCCCTCTCCTTTCATTTAAAATGACCAACTGGCTCCTACGCTGATCATGCTGAAATGACCGTCAAAATAATTTTGATCATGATCATTGTATTCCCGGTACATAAACCTGGAATTAAGCGTCAAATGTTTATTATAAGCATAAACAACGCCGACTGAAGTTTGAACCTGCCCGATTGAAAGCTTCGAAAAATCACCGATATTCTGTCCATCGACATGTTTATCAAAGTCTGCAATGCTGTCGATGCAGATAATATCACCGGTGAGTGTTGTCTGCGTTGTTAATTTAAAAGCTGCCGAAAGGCTCCATGTCTGACTGCGGCTGTCATATGGCAGGTCGTTATATTCGAAAAGGCCGTCAGCGCCATTCAGGTGATACGTTTTAAGCGCCCCGAAGCTGTTCACTTTATTCTTGGCAAGAGTATAGGCCCCGGTCAAAGTGAGGCGCTCCAGGGGCACATACCAGAGGCTTATGGCGTATTCCCACTGATCCTCGTCGGAATTGTAACGGCTGTTGCGCAAATTAGCATAGCGCAGGTTCGTGTTGAGAGTTACATTATACAGTATGCTCCAGCTCAGGTTCGCATAATAGGTGTCTTCTTTTTTTGGCAGTGCTGTCTGCACAAGACCCGGAATTGTATCATCTTTTCTTACAAGCGGTTCATTAACGCGTATTTTTTCATATTTCAGATTATAACGCAGTTTCTTTAAAATCCGCTGATTCCAGGTTAACCTCCACGTATTCTTATGAGTTGAATTCGGTTCGGAATTGTCCCTGTTGATCTCCTGCCATTGATAGGAGCAGGTAAGCCCTGAATTTTTGACAGGGTGCATATTAAAATCGAACCCGCCGCGAGCATTATCCAGATCAATGCCGCCGCTGGTTTTATTTTCAAGGCTGTATTTGTTGTAATAAACGTCGCAGGTCAAATACTTCGAAAAATATTTACTCAACCGCGTAGCCATGCTGTTAAAGGTGGCGTTGGTATGTGTTTCAAGATTTTCCCGCTTTCCGTGCTGCACGGTGGCATACACGGTTGAGTCCCATGGCAGGGCTGACCTAAGATTAACCGTGTCGACATTGAGCTTGCTGTCAGGCACGAGGCTATAGGGAGCCAAGCCTTTAACCAAAAAAAACGATGCTCCGTCACCATAGTTGGTCATGGGCGCATCTGCGTGTTCGGTGAATGAGCGTATCAAATGATTATACGTTATGGTTGCAGGCCCCAGCGCTATTTCCATTCCCGGAGTGACATCGTTAATGCTGGAATTTACGCGTTTATTGCGCGAGGTAACATGGCACTGTGAACATTTACTGACGGTCATGGCCTGCCGGTTCCCTTCTTTATCATAGGACCGCACATCGAAATTAAATTTCACAAAGGGCATTGAAGGGAGCAGCAGGGTGTTATTTGCCTTCAATTCTGATATGATCAGCTTATTGCATGCCCCGTTATTGTAATCCGTTGTAAAGTCCTGGTTCTTGAGAGGATCATGATCCAGGTAGTGCTGAAAACGCATATAGCTGAAATCACTGCGCAGATAACGGTTAAGGTCAAGATTGAGATTATAGGACTGGTCATTCTCATCAAGCATACGGCCGCTCATATCAATATAATTCCTGCCGCTGGAGCCTTGCAGGTCAAAGGACGACTCGGCTCCGGAATGAAGCACATCATATTCACCGACTTTGCTGCGATTCCCATCAGTATTATAGAAATGAAAGCCACCGGATACTGCAGCGCTCACATCTGCATTTTGCAAAAGGCTTGTCGTTTCCTGGCCGAAAGAAACGCCCGGGCAACACATGAGCGCACTGGCAATCATCCCTCTTGAAAAGATTGCAAAGAGGCGCTTCATCGCGTGAGACCTCCTCCATTAACTTGCGAATGAAGATCGCTGCCATGCACTGCAGAATGACACTGCACGCATGAAGTTAAAAATGCGCCCGACGTTGGATAGTCGCCGGTTTTGGGATTTATTTTATGGCCGCGATGACAGCGCAGGCAGATAAACGGCTCGCTTTGACGCAGCAGGTTGTTTGCTATTGTTCCGTGCGGCTCATGGCAGATAGAGCAGTCTTCAACAACCGGGGCATGCTCAAAAACGAAGGGACCCTGGTATTCTGCATGGCACTCAAAGCAAACATCATTGAGGCTCTGTTTCTTTAAATTGTTATTTTCAGAACCGTGGTTGTTATGGCAGCTGCCGCATTTCATCTTCTTTTCGCGAAGTGGATGATGTGATGGCAGCATGAGCTGCGCCTTCTTTTCCTGGTGGCAGGTGAAACAGATGTCGGGATCACCGAGATAGACCATCTTGGGACCTGTAATTTTATGCGATTTATGGCATTCATTGCAACCCACTCCGTTTAAGACATGCACATTTGCGCGCCAGTCCATTGTGGGGCCTCCCTGATGGCATGCCAGGCACATCTGCGAACTTTGTTCGGGCGGCAGCTTGGCAAAACTTATTATATCCTGAGCCTTGCCCTTGGTCTGCATGTGCTTGCTGCCCGGGCCGTGACAGGTCTCGCATCCCCGCTGCATGCCTTTAAGTTCAGCGGCATTCAAGCGATAATGAACGGTCTTTTTGAACTGCTGATACACGTCGTCATGGCACGGAACGCAGGAATCCGTGCCGACATAGAAAGCGCCCTCGATCATCGGCAGTTCAACCCTGTTTTCTCCGGCCTTTAAAAAGCGCTGACAGCCCCAGGCGGTCAAAACGCACAGCAGTAGAATAGATAAAGCGGCAGTGGATCGATTCATATGCAATTATTATTATCCTTAAAAATATTTACCTGTAAAAAACTTATTTATACGACTCAACAGGTTTTTTCAGCTGAAATTTATACGGCCCGGAATGTGGGTCATGACAGGCCGAACACTTCTTTTCGATATACATATTGTGCTTATTAAAATCTGGTGCTGCAGCCTTCAAAAGGGCTTTTTGCGCCATGATATGGCAGTCGGCGCACAGGCCGGTGGCAACTGTGCTGATACGCGCCTTGTGCCTGGCGCTATGGCAGAAGTTGCACTCATTGCCCGGCTCCATGTCGATGCTGCGCTGATATTCAACAAAGGCCTTGTGAAGGGACAGTGGTTCGGCCAGTTTAACAGGTTCGGCGCCCTTCTCGCGAAGCAACGGATGGCATGTGTGACAGATTCGCTCCTCGTTGGTTCTGAGAAGTTTTGTGTACTCTGCGGCATGACTCTCATGACAGAAATAGCAGTTTTTCAGTACCGAGCGGTCATGCACGACATCATTTTTGACCAGCTTTGTTTCATGACAGCCCTGCCTGAAGCACAAGCCAACCGCCTGTGGTTTTTCCCTCTGCTCGACAGTGACGTTATGGCACGCCTTACATTTGTGTTCAGCCCAGGGCTTGTGGGGACTCAGCACATCCGGGGGTGTCTTCAGAATATTGCGCACGGGGGGAAGCTTGGCAACAGTACGGCAGTCTTTGAACTCAGTGTGGCAGGCCAGGCATAGGTCTGCGCCGCCAGGCAGGCGGAGAAGTGAGGGCTCGCCGGTTCCCATGGCGTCAATACCTTTTTTAATGACCCCCTTCGCGTGCGGATTATGGCAGGTAACGCAGTGAACAGTGGTATCCCCGAGAGGAAGCATCATTGCAATACGGTTGTCACTCTGCAGTGCCTGTTTCATACCGTCCGGCAGTTGAACAAGATGGTCCGCCCGGGCGGGATGACGGTTTTTTTTCTGCTCATGACATCCAATGCAGAGCAAGTCGCTGTCCTTCTTCAGTGGCGCATCCTTTACATCGGCTGCAGAATCCGCATCAGGCATCACCTGATGGCATTGCAGGCAGGCTTCATTATTAAAAACCCCCTGTTGCGATATCATCAGCTTATGCGGGTTCGGCTGCTGAAAGCGCGACCGCTCATGGCATGTGTAACATATCGACTCGGCGGCAGGCTGAGACGTCCGGAGAAAATTGATATTGAAAACCCTGCCCAGCACATTTTCCTGCATTTGCGACTTAATGTCATGACAGGTAAGGCAGGTCAGCCTTCCGCCGGCCAGGGGCCAACCAGCGGGCACGCGCGATTTCATCTGCTCAGGCACCGCAATATTTACCTGATGCACCTCGAAGCGCGCTTCAGAGCCGGGGCCATGACACCGGTTGCACATTACGTTGATGTCGCCGCCAGAACGAAGGGCAGGAGGAGCATTGTTTTCATGGCACTCACCGCAGTTCTTGCCGGTCCAATGCGGGTTTACCATGGTTTCGGCCTGAACCGTCCAGGCTGTTATCACAACAACCAAAGAAATCAGTAAGAAAAGCATCGATCTCATTGGAGATCTCCAAACGGAAACTGTTCTTTTTTCTCAACACGGGCAGGCCGGTTATGAAAATAAAGGTATTTGAACATAGCTTCAGTGCCGTGACATATGGTGCAGAAAAGCTGCGGCAGGTCGGGCCTGAGAAAACTCGTTGTTATCGTACCCTCGGCAAGTCCTGTTCCCCTCTCCTTTTTCTTTCCGTCCCACTGGTGCGGGTTGTGGCATGTCGAGCAGACAATGCCGCCCATAGGGGAGGTTCCTCCAGAAGGAGTAAAAAGGCAAATATTAAGCTTCAGCCGTTTATTGGCGATTTCAGATACGCGCGAATAAAAAGCACCCGGGTGCAGGCCGAAACGGGGCACATGCTTTGCGCCAATGCCCTCTTTCTCATGGCAGCCGGTACAGAGTGAAACCATTATATTCCTTGAAGGCTTTTCTGCTTTCAGCCACTCTTTCGGCACATCAGTGCCGACCGGCGCACCCCACATATATTCTTTCAGTATCGCACCGTGGACAAGATGGCAGCTTCCGCACAGGCCGGACTGTGCAGGCGCCTTCCCAAGCGCGTTTCTGTACCCCGGAGAAGCGATGCTCATATCATGGGGCGTCCCTTTGATAAAATTCTGATCGGCATGACAACTCTGGCAAAGAGCTCCCTGACCGCCCTCACCCAACCGCAGATACTGGCCTTTTTTACCCGTCTCGGTGACTGCTGTGACCGGTGAAGGATTATGAACGTTATGGCAGGTCATGCAGGCAACTTTACCCTGGCTGGACTCCTCGCACGAGTCATTAAAAAGGGGCAGCCCGGCTGTGTTAACCGAAGCGGCCTTCGCCGCCGGATGCGCAGAGTTGCGGGGAACGGCTTTTTCAGCGCACTGACCCGGTGCATGGCAGCTCTTGCAGTAGCCTTCAAAGCATGTTGCCGCGGATGGCAGCTGGCGTGCCCACATGAAAGGGGCTTTCCCTGTGTGCACAGCATGACAGGTACCGCACGGGCCGCTACGGGCGCTGGGAACATCTATAGGGCTTTTCTGCGGGTGCTGCGAAAGGCGCAGATCATGAGTGCTCTGAAGCACCTTGCTCTGATTTTTGTGGCAGCGCACGCAGAGCCCATCCTCTCCGGCCTGCTCGTTGAGCAGAAAATCCTTGTCCGCTGCATTATGTGTTCTGTGGCAGGTAAAGCATACCAGCTCGCCCTGAACGCTCAGAACGACCTTCTCGCCGCTGCTCCACGCTTCAGGTATCTGCACCGAACTGTCAGGACGGATGTCGACAGGATGAGCGTACCTGTTGGTTTCGGGATCGTTTGGCTTTTTTGGTTTTTTTGTATGACAGGCTTCGCACAGTATCGACTGCGCATGTGAGTCGCGCACAGGAAGCACCAGGCGTTTGTCACCGGCACCGCCATGAGCCATGTGGCATGTTTCGCAAATAACTTCATTAGGCTTGTCTGTACCGAAACGTCCTCCCGCTTTGATAATGGCCTCAGGGGGATGATCAACGGATACATTCAGGGGGTGGTTGCCCTGGGCCAGGCCGCCCAGATTTTTCGTGTGGCAGCGTATGCAGAAGGAGGAATTTATGTTGGGCTCGCGCTTAAAGGTCGTAACGAGCGACTCGCCGGCAGTAAGACCAGAATGCGGCGTATGGCAGGTGGAACACAGCAGTGCGCCCTTATCGCTCAGAGGGAAATTGGGCGGAATCGTCACGCGGTCTGAAGGTATAACGCCGGATTTATGGCTGGGGGTATTGCATATCTTATTGCGCGAATCGCGCACGGAACCGTCATGGCATGACAGGCACATTTTGGTTTCCCCCACCGTATCCTTTGATTCCTCAAGCCTGGCGATAGGAGTGCTTTTGTGCTCCACAAAAAATGTATAGACCCAGCGATAATGGCAAATAGCGCACTTTTTGGCTGTGTCAGACTCACGCGGCACGTTGACAGACTGCTCCGTTGCGGCGCAGGGTGTGCATATAAGGATGCTCAGCAGCATCAGCAGGTAATAGGCGATTCTCAGCATGGCTATTTTTGTCTAAAAAGATCAGGAAAATAAAAAACGTCATAATTGGTCAGCATTCCGCCAATCTCCATACGCTGAAGCTGGTTAGTCCGCGTCTGGTCAAATCCCAGCTTCGCAAATGGGATGATGCCGGTGGGGCTATGGCACTGTCGGCACAAAACAAACTCCTTGATTTCTGTATCTTTGTGCATTGCCTCGACAATCGTTTTCTTCTGGGCATCAGAGTACGTATCTTTTTCAGCCCTGAACTTCAGCGCTGTTGCAATATCCTGCTCCGACATGTAGGGGCGCAATACCCCTTCAACCATGTGTATAGGTGTTATCTTGGATACATGGTTTCCGGTTTGAGTAAAAACCCCGGTTTCAGGATCGATACTCGTGCCGTACGGCTTATCCGAAGGGGCCATGCCGGGAGGGTTAACCCAGCCAAACTGCAGGCCGCTCTTGTCGGTCAACTTCAGGTGGCAGGTATTGCAGGTAATGAATTCGGTATGCAGATTGATGATGGCCATTGCCTGTTTGTTGCGGCCGTGCGGGTAAACAGTATGACATATGATGCAGGTCGATTTTTCAGCCCACGCATCAAGGGCCTTATCCTCCTGACCGAGATGAAAATGTTCATGCTGCTGTTTGCGCTCAAGCTCCTTCATCTGCCAGGCTGCAAGCGACATGGATTTCGGCTTCTCGACTTTCATCTCTTTTTGCCGCTCAAACTGCACGCTGAACGTAAGCCAACCGCTCAGAAGTGCGGCCACAGTGACCACGATTGCAAAAACGATGAGCGCCTCTACGCGTGAATTTCCATTATCTGACATCGGTGCTCTCCCCTTTCAGGAGTTTCTCTTCCTCGCATTCCGCAACGCCTTCCTTCACCTGACGCTCATATTCAAGAAAATGTTCTTCTATCTGATGATCTTTTGCAATTCGGCCTGTCCAGAATGTCCACTGGAGTGGAAAGCGCCCCGGGGCGATATGAACATTGTAGAGATGCCACAGTGCAATAACCAGAAATGCAAGCACCGACTCCTCGCCATGCATAAGTCGCAGGACATTAAAGGATACTTTCGCAAAAGGAACATATTTAACCATGAACTCCGGGAACAGCAGGCAGCAGCCCGACAGTGTCAGCACCGAACAGCCCCATACCATGGCAAGATAATGCAGTTTCTGCTTGTACATGAATTTTTCCATCTTCGGGCGCGATTTTTCAAAACCGAGGAAATACCGGAAGTCGGTGTAAAAATCTTTCAAATCTTTCCACAAGGGAAACTGCGTGCGCCGGATATCAAAGGTTCCTGAATACATTCTCTTGAGCGTGCCGGCAATAATCACCAGAACATGGTAGGCGCAGTTCATAGTGAAGATGGCAGCATTGACACGGTGTATCATGCGTGTGATATTGATGCCGCCAAGCAAATTGATAAACTTGTGTGAAAGCTCTGAATTATGGAAAAAAAGCGGAAGCCCTGTTACAACCGCCACGATGAACGTGATGGCGACAAGACTGTGGTTAATGATGATATGCAGTGAATACCGCGGCATATCGCCCTTGGGGGTAAAATTCACATAGCGGTGCAGGTTCGGAACCTGGCCCAGAAGGCTGCCTGTCGGCTGCAGGGGATGCTGCAGCTTCTGGGGTTTTCTCAGCCAGCGAAAAAAACGGGCGTCACGATTTTTTATCCGGCGATATGTTTCCATGCCCATAAGGGTAAAGAGTATAAATAGGGTAAAAAACATAAGGCCCTGCATAATTATTTCAGCCAGATGAATTTCCGGACCCTTTTCCTTCTTTTTGCTCAGGTGGCTGTCCACTGAGGCAATCATCTTGCCGGCTCCGGGATGGCAGTTTTCGGTCTGGCATGTTTGATACCGGTTTTCAGGGTTTACCGACGATTGCGGGTCAGTGCCGGGGCGAATATTATGTATGCTTTCATTTGCATGACAGCTTATGCAATGGGCCGTATCAGTGCCGCCGAACTGAAGAATCCGGTAATGAACTGTTTCCTTGTAGGTGCTGACGGCCTCAGCCACGGGCTCCTCCATGCCGACGATGTTCTGAAAGTCTTTGTCGGCATGGCAGCTCGCACAGAGCGAAACCACCTCAAGCGGAGGGCGGCTGGTTTTCTGTCGCATGCGGTGCGACATATGGACAAATATTTGTTCGATGCCTTTTTCCTTATGACAGTTCAGGCAGCGCTTCATTATTTTTTCCGGCGGGACATCCTGTGGCAAAGAATACAGATCATTGAGATGACAGTATTTGCAGTCCGGCTTTAATGCGGCAATTTCCGGCTTATCGTCAGGCTTTATGCCATGGATGCTCTTTTTAAAGGTATCGGCGACATCTTTATGAGAAAAATCGGTGCCGCTCATGGCTTTCCATCTGTCCAGATGGCAGACTTTTGCGCAGTCTACTTTTTCGATTATTCCATGCGGAATTTTTTCGATATCGCTATGGCATTCGATACACGAAAGCTTGCCGTGAATCGAATCCCGGTACAGCTGACCATCGACATAGTAGTTTCTCAGCGTTCCATCCGGGGTGTAGCCCCGCAGGCGCTGATATTTATGGCACAACAGGCAATTCTCAGGATCACCGGCAAGAGAAACGCCGGCAGACAGGCATAACAGTATCGCCGCAAGCGTGATGATTCCTTTAAAAATTCTCATAATACCTGCTCATGCTGGTTCAGGGTTTATTAATCTTTTTGCCGATCAGTTCATATACGTTCACCTGATTGGCGATCATATCCACCACATACAGCCGCCCCCGGTCATCAACAGCGATGCCTACAGGGGTCTTCCATTTCAAGACATCGCCCTTTTCATCTCCTATGACCCCTTTTAAATTGCCGTAACGATTAAAAACCTGTATGGCACCCAGATAGCTATCGCTGACAAATATCTGGTTGTCCGGGTCGATACATATTCCCTTGGGCCGATAAAATTGACCAAGGTCAACGCCCCAGCCACCGATCGTTCCCACGACATCTCCTGTGGGTTTGTAGACCTGAACGCGCGTATTAATGACATCAACAACAAAAACAGATGAGTCAATCCCCACTGCAATAAAAAAAGGATACTGAAGCTGATTACGCTGATCTCCCTCAGTTGCCCAGGAAGCTATCTGCTTGTATCCTGGCAGGCTGAACACAAGCACATGATGATTGTCATTGTCCACAACATACATCTGCTGCTTTGATTCATCGATGGCCACATCGGTTGGATCGCTGGGCTTTTCTCCTTTTGCGGAAACAACATCAACGCTTTGAAGCCACTCGCCGCCGGGAGTAAAAATCTGCACCCGGTGATTCTGCGTATCGGCCACGTAAATGCGTCCTGCTTTGTCAGAGGCAATGCCCAGAGGGCTGTTGAATTCGCCCTTCTGTGTTCCTTTAACGCCAAAGGCAAACAGGTAGCGGCCCTGAGCGTCGAAACACTTGACGCAGTTATTAACCCCGTCCAGCACATAGATCTGGTGATCCTTGCCTATGGTGATATCGCTAGGCTGCAGAAAGTCCTTGGTTATGTCATAAAGATGCTTTGCAGGATATACCGTATAGGCGTGCAGCGTTCCGTGCAGTACCGCGATAAGCCCCGCAACAATCAACAGTACGGCTGGTAAAGTAGCGGCTCTGCTTCTCACTGGCTCTTCCTTTCAAAGATGGTCGGGAAACTGAACTGTTTGAAATTCTCGATCATCTGAACGAGCTCGCTGCGTGTTATCTGCTTGACCCGCTCGGGCGAGTAGCCGAGCTGTTTGTACGGCAGCAACGGCTTGATCTCATTGTGGCATTCCTGGCAGGTGATGCTCTTTTGACTCAGGGGTGAGTGGATCTTCTCTATCGACTGCTTCTTCTGCTCCAGAGTAAGCGATTGGGTTTCGGCCCGCTTGATGAAGTCCTCAGCGAATTGCTTGATCGGGTCGCTGTCCAGTCGCTCCCAACCCCGGGGGGTTTCAAGGCCTGGAACAAGCTTAATGTTGAGTTCATCAAGAGGTGTCCCCGACAGATCCGGCGCGTTCTGAAGTATCTTTCCGGTGGCCCGGTTGTACCACTTGTACGTATACTTACTGTCTGCATCCCGCTTGACATGGCATGTATGGCAGGCAAGATAGAAATCGTGCATATTAAGGTAGGTGCGTATCTCACTCTTTGTGCCATGTGGAAAATCGCCGTGACACTTTATGCAGTACGATCTTTCGTCGGGAGTGACCTGCATGGTTATATTGTGAAAGTGGTCGGTAACTTCCTGCTCCTTGAGCACGCGGAATCCCCTGAAGAACTTCTTTTTGCTTGCGTCCTCGAGAAGCACTTCTTCAAGGAATCTCGGTTTGTCCAGATAATGCTTCTGCGGTATATGGGTTGCGGTGACCATATGGAAACCAAAGACTGTGTTGAACACGAGCCAGCTCAGGTACGCTGTAGTCCCTATCAAAAGCACGAGGGTGACGATCTGGCCGATAAATCGTGCAATGTTGCGAATCAGACCTTTTTTCTTATCAGCATGATCCGGCAGCAGCCCCTGGCTTTTGAGAGCGCCAAGGTAATATCCGTGGTGCTCTCCTGATATTTCATCTTCTTTTTTTGTACCCGTTATCCATGACATGCCCATGGGCAGATGCTCGAGCTTCAGATGCGTATTATAAATGTGCCACAGCAGAATGACGATAGTGGCAAGCAGCGCCTCATCGCTGTGGGCAATCAGACAGAAGTTCAAAGTATTGCCGGGAAGGAACTGCGTGAAAAAGTCCTGCCCCCAGAGCACCACCCCGGACATGCCGATAACGGGAACGCCCCAAAAAACAGCCAGGTAGCCGAACTTCTCTTTCAGGTTAAACCGCGCTGCTGACGGCCGCTCATTGGTAAGGTAGAGGCGAAAGCGCATGCTCTTCCAGACATTGCGCAGGTCCTCAAGGTTCGGGACCATGGGCAGAACGAGCAGGCTTTTCAACATATTATGCAGCGTCAGCTTGCCAGCTCTCTTGAGCGGATTGAGGTAGTATTCTATATAGCAGAAAGCTATGTACAAAAAATGAAACAGAAACGTGAAGCCCATGACAACGGCACACACCCGGTGTAGCACCGGCGCAAGCTCTATCCCGCCGATCATCGTGTAGAACGTATGCATCCATTCCACGTGCATATATTTCATGGGGATGCCCGTGAAAACAAGCCCTGCAAACGACAGCATGAGCAGCACATGCTGTGAGCGCTGATTAAACGTGAGGTGCTTGAAATACCTTTCACCGTTTTTAACAGTAAGAGGCGGTGCGTCATCACCAAGTGCGACACCATCGACAACAGGCCGCGGGGGCAGGTCGCGCACCTCAAACGTATGGGCTCCCGGTATAATCTCCCTGATGAGATCAAGTATGGCGGCAATCATAATCGGCACAAAACTCATCAGCGTCAGTATGACAAAAAACAGAGAAACAAAAAATTCGACCGGATGGCGCTTGCTGTCCGCAAGCAGATGAACTTTATATTCAGTAAGATTCTGACTGGCATTGGGATGGCAGTCGATGTTTGAGCAGACATTTAAACGGTTTGCAGGGTATACAGCCGAGCGGGGATCGTTTTTGGCATACATGGAGTGTATAGAGCTGCCTGTGCCGGCATGACAGTCAATACAGTCCGGGGCGGTATCATCGCCCATGAAAACAGCTTTGCCATGATAGGTTTCCCAGTAGGAATAGACGACATCGGGCTGATTGTGACGCTTGAGAAAGCCGGCATCCTCATGGCATTTTGAGCACAGCTGTACCACGTCGACGCCGCTTCGGAGTTTTTGCATTCGCGAGGTGAAATGGCTGTAAAATTTCTTTACGAATGTTTTATCATCATGGCATGTCAAACACCGGCTAATGATCTTATCGGAAATGCCGGGCCTGATTTTTTTAAAAAATGCAAGCGGGCGGTAGAGCGGATCCTGATGACAGGTTTTACATGCAGGAAAGTCTTCAGCATTAGGCTTCGGCATGCCTTTGTCATCCATGGGGCCATGAACGCTGGCGCTGAGAGCCGCACCGATCTCCTTATGGGAAAAGTTCTCCAGCTTACCCGGGTTATCCGTATGACATACCTTCAGACAGTCGACCTTTTCGGCTTTTTTATGCGGTATCTCTTTAATATCCTCATGACAGCTGCGGCAGTTAAAAAGTCCATGCGGGCTGTTCTGATAAACCGGCTCAGAAATATAGAGCAGGCGCAGCATATTGTTATCACCTATGTAGCTCATGCCGCGGTGCTTGTGGCAAATAAGACAATTGTCGACATCTGTGGCTTGTGCCATGGCGGGCGTAAGTATCACGGCAAGAAGAAGTCCGAAGACTGCCGCGCTGCAGATCAACGTGTGGGCTAAATCCGAACTGCGGTCTTTATAGATCATAGGATCGCACTGCCTCATAGGTGTTTTTCATCTGGCGTCACGGACGCAGCGAAAACCAACATTAAAGCTCCTTGCATCCGGAGACGCATAAAAACGGTTTGCAGCCCGAACTTCATCCGGACCGCAATACCAGGCGCCGCCGCGCAGCACTTTAAGCACTCCTTCTACAGGGCCTGCCGGATTTGCAGCCGGACTAACAGCATAAAAATCAGCTCCGTACCAGTCGGAGCACCACTCCCACACATTGCCCGCCATATCATACAGCCCGAAACCATTGGCGGTAAAACTCATGACCGGAAGAATGCCGAATGACTTAAAATTGGCCGAGCCTGTATCAAGACAATTCCCCCAGGGATAATTGACGCCGCTTTTGCCTCCTCGAGCGGCATATTCCCACTCGGCCTCGGAAGGAAGCCGCTTGCCTGCCCACGTCGCATAGGCCTGGGCATCATGCCATGACACTCCTACAATCGGTTCATCAGCCTTATCAAATTCAGGCTGCCAGAATCGAGGCAAAGGCCGGCCGGTGGCATCGGCAAAAACCTTATACTGCGCATTGGTTACCTCGTGAACATCCATATAAAAAGGGTTCACGGCAACTTCATGTGTCGGTTTTTCATCGGAATCGCCGTCAGGTGAGCCCATGATAAAAGCGCCGGAAGGTATAAGTGCCATGTTGTCAGAAGAAGCGATGGAAGGGCCTGAGGTCAGTTCACTGGGCGCCAGCCCGGCGCAGCCGAAAAAAAACATGGCGGCCAGCAGCGGCAGAATTGGCAGCGCGCACCGCATTATCACAGAAGGCCTACGTGCGGGTATAGAACAGGCTGAGCTTGTGATTATTGTCTTCATACAATCTTTATTAATGCACGAGAGTGGCTGAATGCTGCACTGATGTATAATCATAAAGGCGCGAATCAGCGCCGTTATGGCAGCTGAGACATGCAAAATTAAGTGTTAAAAAGGGCCCGTTGCCGTCCTTAACAGCAGCGGAACCTATAAACATGTCGCCATATGAAGCCTCGTTTTTTATGCGCCATATATGTGATGCTGTGTCACCCTTAAGATACATTCCAAAGCCGGTTGACTGCAAGGTCTTAACGGCCGGGGGCATATGGCAGTTTTCACACTCGACCAGCTGCATTCCGAGATATATTCTCTTTAAAGGGTGGCACAGTTCGCACGGGGTTTTAATAGCTTTTGCGCGGGCAGTTTCAACGCTGTAATGAGGGTTATGACAGTTTCCGCACTGCAAAAATATGCCGTGTTTTGTTGAAACCCATTCATTGTACTGCTGCTGCGATTTAATAAGGCCGTTTTCGGCTTCGATGACGGTGCCGTCATTGCGCGAATGGCATGGTTTGCAGCCGGATGCGTAGTAGTCAATGACAATCGTTGCAGGCGATGGTGCTTGAATATGAGCACCGCCCGGCCCGTGGCATGCTTCGCAGCCCACATAAGGATAGTGCAGCGTTTGCTGCCATGCCGCATAGACAGTACTGTGGCAGCCGCTACAAACATCAGAGCCGACATATGGCGCCTCAAAAGGCTGTACCGTAAAAAATGCCGAGCGCACAATACGCTCATTGAAAAGGGGAGTATATTCAACCACATCAACACGGGTATCTCCATTGGCATTTACAGGTATGCTGCCGGACCATACCACAGAGTATAAGCCGCTCAATCGTAAACGAATGCGCAAATCGAGTTTCTTCGACCAGTTGGAACCGGTAACATAGCCGTACAGCAGGACAAGGGCGGGTCTATCAAGGCTGTAAACAGCTTTGTATCGCAGCGCCTGACCGGGCTGACATTGCGTAATCTGTTTTCCGGTAGAATCAGTAACTGTTACTCCTTCAAAATCAAAAGGCGCAGCCCCACGGGCAGGTCCAGCGGTAAAAAGGCTCAAGGTTATAAAAAGTAGTACTGCACTATATCGTGTCATGTTAGCCTGTCTTAAATAATAATTACTGTGCATGCACTGATTTTGCCAAATTTTTAACCTGTTCGAACGTATAACTGGTAGCTGCCCGCCCCCCTGTGTGATGGCAGCCGAGACAGACAAAATTAAGCGTCAGACCAGCGGTTTTACCCGCTGCGTCAAGTGCCAGCTGTGCCCCGTTGTCTGAAAACATTTCACCGGGGACGGCAGCATCGGCATTAATTTTGAAAACATGCGAACGCATATCACCAAGCGCATACACATTGTTTGAACTATCGGTAAAGCTGGTCGTTGCGCCGGCTTTTACGGCAAAGGGCATATGACAGTCGATGCATTGCAGGTTTTGCATGCCCAGCCCCACGGTAACGGTGCTATGGCATTCTGTGCACTGCTTGACAATTGCGGTTCCGCTGGCAAGAGAATCAAAATGCGCGGAGGCATGAGGGTTATGACAGATAGTGCATTTCATAAAGCTCTTGGCTGTCGTATTCAGCTCCTCTGACTGCTGCATGTGGAGGATTAGTCCTGAACCAGCTTCAACTACTGTCGGATTGTCATGCCAATGGCAATTTCCGCAGGTTATGGTCGGGTCATAAGGTGGTTTTTCGCCGTTCGGATTATAGGCATGGTTCATTGCCGGACCATGGCACGCCTCACAACCAACGCCGTCTTCAAACCAGGTGCCGGCAATATTGCTACGGCCACCCTGGCTGCCGTCAGGCGAATATCCCGTGGCATGGCAGGTGCCGCAGGTAAACTGCCCGGGAATCACACTTGCCGGTGCATAGGCAACAAATTCAGAAGGCGTGCCAAGCATGCTGTTCGCAGGATTGTATTGTGCTGCAGAACCTGTCAATAAGCTACCGTTATCGCTTGATGCAAAATTAGCCGCCCAGCCATATCCGCCGATGACATATGAAATATCGCTCCAGTTGTTGACTGGCGGCGGATCAGGCACGCCGGGGGCAAATGCCGGATACAAAGGCGCCTGCCCCGAAACAGCGCTCAAGGCAAAATGATGGCCTGATTGCGTATAAGCATTTACAATATCAGTATTAAAGCCTGTATGGCAGCCCATGCATTTCATGGATCCGGCATACGCTGCGCCGGGGGCGGTGCCAATAACATTAAAGGTTGAAGTCTTTCGTTTGATGCCGCCAGGTATGCTGAAGTAGACTATTTCAATTGCTGTTTGGCCGTAGGCAAAAGTCGGCACTGTGCTGTCCCAATACAGGCTGTGTTCACCAGTGGGAAACAATGCAAACTGCAGAGTCAATTTTTCGACGCTATCGCAGGCACATGTTACTGTGCCCCATGCAAACACAAACGAAAAATACTGAATGCCTAGATTAAGACTATAACGCACCTGATCGCCCGGATTCACATCAGGAATTTGCGTGATAGTTGCAGTTGTATCGAAAACTGAAGTAGTGTTAAAAAAAGAGGATGCGGCGCAGGATGCAGTTGGTATTGCAACAAGCATTAAAAAACAATAAAGCACTAATGAGATACAAATGTTTAATCGTTTTCTCATCCCGCCCCTGTGCAAAACTGAGTCTGCTTTGCTATAGTATGTAACACAATATTTAAAGTGATGCGATGGTATTTTTTTGGTTTTTTTTCCTTACTCAGCTAAAAGTTCAAGTTGCCCCGATGCTTTCCTGAAACCCTTTTTCTTAAGATGGTTATATGAAAGCTCTGTAGCCCTGCGGCCCGATGAGGTACGTATTAGAAGCCCTGCTTTTAACAGATAGGGCTCAACGACATCTATAAGTGTATCGGTTTCCTCCTGAAGAGTAGCCGCAATAGCTTCGACCCCCACAGGGCCGCCCTTGTAAAAATCTATTATCACATTCAGAAAACGCACATCAAGAGGTGTTAAGCCCAGGGCATCAATGCCTTCAAGAGCAAGGGCTTCGATGCTCACACCAAGGGTAATGCGCCCCCCTGCCCTCACCTGCGCATAATCGCGCACGCGGCGCAACATTTGATTGGCAATACGCGGGGTGCCGCGCGAGCGCAGGGCTATTGCATAAGACGCATCATCATCTATGCCGACTTCAAGTATGGCGGCGGAGCGCGAAATGACCATCTGCAGCTGCTCACTTGTATAAAAATCAAGGGAGCGCTGTATGCCGAATCTCTCCCGGAGCGGCGATGACAGCAAACCCGCCCGTGTTGTTGCGCCGACAAGCGTAAAGGGTTCAAGTTTTGCGCGGTAGCTGCGAGCATTCATGCCTTTGTCGAAAATAATATCGACGGCAAAATCCTCCATGGCTGAATAGAGAAACTCCTCAACAATCTTAGGCAGTCTGTGTATTTCATCTATAAACAGCACGCTGCCGTATCCCAGATGCGTGAGAATACTAACCAAGTCTCCGCCTTTTTCAAGGGCGGGCCCGGAGGTATGCGTAAGCGGCATTTCAAGCTCATTGGCAATGATATGGGCCATGGTGGTCTTGCCTAATCCGGGAGGACCATAGAAGAGCACATGATCCAGCACATCGCCTCGCTGCTTAGCCGCCTGCACGGCGATCTGAAGCGTCTCGACAATCTGCCTCTGGCCGATGTATTCCTGAAACCGTTTAGGCCGGAGGTCGGCAACAATTTTTCTCTCTTCAGCTTCATCCATGACTGGCAGGGTTTTATGTTTATCTTTCATGATTTAGCGCCTCCGCCAATAAGTGCGTCAATGAGGGGTCAGTCTACACATTTGCTGACGCATTATCCACATTGACGGCTATAGCTTTATTACCCCTTTTATTACCCTCTTTTAAGGGTACTACCCTTTTTCCGCCATGCAGCGCCCGGGCCGCGGCCCAGACATTGCACCGAGCCATCTTTCTTAAGATCACGAAGAACTTTGCGGACCATGTCAGGGCTTGCGCCAAGGCATGCTTTTTCAATATCCTTAATTGTGAAAGCACCGGTGAATCGATCCAGTGCGGCAACGATCAGTTCGGTTTTCGAGCCTCTGGGGGTCTTGGTTTGCGCAATGCGCTGCTCAAAATCACGATATGCCTGTCTCAAAATTGACAACAGAAAGTTTATATATGGCCAAGGATCATGCTTTGCCTGATGCCAGCCTTGTGAGCTTTGCTCAAGAGTTTCGTAATACCGCTCCTTATTTTCCTCAATGCAGTGCTCAATGCTGATGTACTGGCCCACAGTGTATCCAAGCTGCAGGGTCTGCAGAAGAAGAAGCAAGCGGGATACCCTGCCGTTGCCGTCTCGAAAGGGGTGTATGCAGAGAAAGTCAAGATTGAAAGCGCTCAGGGCGATAAGAGGATGAACTTTCCGCTCTCGCAGGCACTCATGCCATGCTTCCAGTAATTCAGCCATGGCCGACGGAGTTTTTTTTGCCGTAACCGTTTTAAACCGTACCCGAGACCGGCCATCGGGATATTTTTCAATAATGTCACCGTCTTTTTCTTTATACCGGCCCGCGTCCCAGATATCGCCTCGGGCAAGCCCGTGTAGACGCCGTATCGTATCTTCGTCGAGCCCCATAGTTGAAAAACTTTCATATAGCCATTTCAGCGCGTCCTTATATCCCCGGACTTCCTCTTCGTTGCGGTCAAAAGCAGGTTTTTTCCCAAATACTACCGTGCCGACGCGTGCATGGTCAATTGTGATGCCTTCGATCCTGTTTGAGGATACAGCGCTTTCGATGAGTGCATGCTCCCGAAGGGCCTTGAGCTTTTGCGGTGTCTGTCGTGTAAACAACTCCTGCCTGCCCCGTGCCTCACTCAGATCGGCAACATACCAGGCAGTGCCTGCCGGAATTGAATCAATGCCTTGCGCAAATTGTTTCAAGGTATTCATGATGCTAGTCATCTAAAATAATTTTGAAACGCCCTGTAAAAAATACTTAAAAAAAATGCCTGCCAGCCGGTTCAGCAATTCTGTCAAATGTATAGACCTGACCCCCTATCTGCCCCTATCCTTTTTCATGGGCTGCTCTCCTTTAAGGGGTTAATGAGTTATTGGTATAACGCATTATAACCTTTGACCAGCCCGTTTCATATTATCTAAGGGATAGCGATATCATAAATACCGGCATATCCATGGTGATCGTTATTGATCCAAGGCCCCATTGTGGTTAGATCTTTTGTGTAGACGTCTCCATCTCCATTGTAGTTGTAGCCATAGAGAGTTGTTCCTGAAATAGCAATAGCACGAATACCGGCATATCCATGGTGATCGTTATTGATCCAAGGCCCCATTGTGGTTAGATCTTTTGTGTAGACGTCTCCATCTCCATTGTAGTTGTAGCCATAGAGAGTTGTCGCTGTGGCCAACGACGTAGTTGTAGTGCTCGGCGTCGCAGTCGTGCTTGTTGTGGTTGCGGGTGCAACAGTAGTCGTGGTATTCGGAGCAATAGTTGTAGTCCCTGAAACAGTAGTCGTGGTATTCGGAGCAATAGTTGTAGTCCCTGAAACAGTAGTGGTAGTATTCGGAGCAACAACTGCAGTAACTTTTTCGCCGACTTCTGCGGCCCAAGCATCGATTTCGGGCCAGTTGCGCCAGTCGGCCTGGTTCTTGAAATGCAAGATGAGACCCAGAATGTGCAGCACGATTTTCTCAAACAGCGTATACTGCTCGGTCTTGAAATTGACCGCGCCGCCGAAAAGACCTATAGAGATGGGGATAATTTCAAGATATTTGCTGAGGGTTGGATCGACGAATACCTTTTGTATCATCATCCTGTTGTCTGGCGTGTCTATAGCCATGCCCGCACAGACGATAAATAGGGCCGTGGGCTTTACGGCAAGCTTGTCCTTATACTTTTCGAGAAAAGCTTTCGCATCGGGCAGCCACGTGAATTTATAAATCGCGCTTGCTACGATGACGCCGTCATAGTAATCGACATCGGTCACATGCGCCGCCAGCTTTACATCCGCTTGAAATCCCATGGCGCACAGGTCCTGACCGATCCTCCAAGCAACCTCGGCGGTAGAGCCATGAATAGTATCATAGGCGATGAGAATCTTTTTGGTGATATTGCCGGAGCCGCATGATTTTTCAATGCTGTCATTGTCGGTGCGCGGTTTGGCCTGCACGGAAGCGGCAAACAAAAACACGGCAACCATAAGCGCTGCGGACAGGCTTAAAACATGCACTATTCCGACTAAAGGTTTCATAACTCGCTCCAGAAAAAAATCTAGGAAGCAATAAGGGATCAGGTCTACACATTTGACAGACCAATCCTACGGTTGTTTCGTCCCTCGGTACACCTCTTCAAACAATTCTTCCGGTGTCTGTGCATCGGGTTTGCGCTTCAGCGCTTCCTCGACCATGCGGCCGGCCTCGGTGCGGTTGTGCCCGAGCTGCTTCACCAGAACATCGATAACCTGTTTTGTAAAATCGCCCGGAGGCGGCACAAACGGCCGCTCATCTTCACGCATCAAAGCATATTTGCCGACTTTGCCATTAAGCTCTGATACAACCATATCAGCCTTACGCCTGCCGATGCCCTTCAGCTTCATAATGGTTGAAACATCGCGTTCTTCGATGGCGCGGGCGATGACCGCAACAGGCAGCGTGAGCGCCCGGGCTGCGGTTGACGGGCCGATATCTTTTACCGTTATGAGATGCTCGAAGAACTCGAGCTGCACTTCATTGGTAAAGCCAATGAGAACTGGTTTTGGCTGCTGTACGGTCTGGTGAAAAGAAATAAACAGCTCGACTTCTTCTTCGCCAACCTTCTTGCCCATAAACTCCTGCCACACGATCTCCGGCAGCAGTATTTCATAGCCAACGCCGCCGGCCACAACGACGATATAGCCATCTTCAGCCCTGAACAGTTTGCCTTTGATATAGCGGATCATTGTGTCTTTTTTGATTTAGGGTTTTGGATTGCAATACATTCTACAGGTTAAAAAATTATCTGGTTAACCACAAAGCTGAAATTGTATGCGGTAGCCAATTACATGCGCTGTATGGATTCCCGCCTGCGCGGAAATGACAAATTTTTTCAGTACATTTTTTCTCTCGCTGTCATCCCCGCGAAAGCGGGGATCCAGAATCAGGAAACAGCTATGGCCTACCGGTTTGTGCATGTTCCTTAAGGTGACTTACTGACTTTTTAGCCGTCGTTCGCTTCCTGGCGACAGATGGCTGCAAGGGTTTGCTCTCCATATAAAGGCAGTCCGGGCATAAGTCCTGCCCATTCTGCCACTGTATGCTTCCAAGCGACACCCGCACCGTTCGAAAAAGCGTCTCACTCATAAGCTCTTGAAATACGCCTTTTGATAAATAGGGCCGTACATCAAAAATTCTTTTTTCACCATTTGTGAATGTGAGATGCAATTTATAATCCGGCATTGCCTTTACGGATTTGACCCTTGGATTCATGAAGTCTCCTTCGGATTGCAATTCATTTCTGCACTACCAATTAAAATATCCCTTCCGGGACAAAACCATCAGCGCAAGGGCCGCGGCATCGGAGGCATGGTCGGGCTTAATGTCTTCGCGGCGGTTCAGCATGCGCTTCACAGCCTGGCTCACCTGCTCTTTAGATGCCCTGCCATTGCCCGTAAGGCAGCTCTTTACTTCGGTTGGCCGGATTGTAAAAACCTCTATGCCCCGCTCCTGAGCCGCAAGATACAGCACGCCCCGCACTTCCCCAAGTTGTACAGCCGCATTCGGAAACTTGTCAAGCACATACACATCTTCAAGCACCACCACATCGGGCTTCCATGTATCAATAAGATCGCAGACGCCCAGATATATTTTCTGCAGCCGCTGCGGCGTACTGTGGCTGGGTGAGGTCTTAATGGCGCCGTAGGTGCACAGCTCCCCGCCCTGCTTGAACGCGCCGATAACTGCAAAGCCCGTTGCAGCAAGACCGGGGTCAATGCCCAGTGCCCGATGCCTGTATTTTTCCTGTTCAGCTGTAAGCGGCATATAAGGTTTTCGCTGCAAAGACAAATCTTGAAATGTCTCTGCTCTTAATAAAAAAAAGACACATTGTCACTTAAAACAACCTCAATCTAACATATAAAGACATGTTGTCAAACCATAAAGAATGCCTTGTTTTTTATTGACAGTACAGGCGCTTCTGCTTATAGTTTTCGGACGTTCCTGCGCAGTATGCAGCATCAGTTTATTCTGGCCTGACTTTGGGATGAGAGCTTGATGATATCCATTGAGAAAGATGAGCAAACCTTCAGCCTGCCCGGCAATGGTTCTTCTTTTGCAGCACCACCGGCCCCCCTGCTGCCTCAAATCCTGGAAAAATACAATACCGAAGAAGTTAAGTTTCTTGATGTGGGGCCAACCCAGCATGCTCTCAGAGGAAAGACTCTTTCGGAAATATTCCCCGCCACCCATCATGCTTTTGCCGCCATGTTCGATTCCGAAAAGACAAATCTGACAACCGTTTATTTTCAGCTCAGCGCCGGGTATCCTGAAGGATTCAAAGTGCGCATGCCGGTATTAAAGGTTACAAAAACATCCTATCAAATTGGGCTTCTTGAATATTCAAATCTCAATCCGAAAAATTCGGTCTTCCGCTCTGACAGTGAAAAAGAATTTTCCAATTACATTCCGACAACGCTTCAGAAAGTTCATTTTCTGCAGGAAAAATGCGGGCGCATCGAAAGCCATGACTATAGCCCCGTCATCGACACTATTTACGAATTTCTCTTCTACCTCACCGGCGCCTGATCCGAGGCGGACTTGATGCCTCTTTGAATCAGCGAATGAGAAAATTGTATAACAACTAAGCACATTTATTATTTACAAGTGAACTCTTACCAACTCATATCATGCATATTTACAAAAAAGATACAAGGCCCGATACTTAATGCATTGGGCCTAGATCGG
>CAIWCT010000320.1 GCA_903911225.1 uncultured delta proteobacterium | reverse complement strand
TTGAGCCGCTTTTCAGCCATGTCGGCATGACCCTTTGCGCCAAGCAGAGCAGGAACCGTGAAATTGGCGCCCACGAATTCATGGGTGAACATGTTGTCGCGTTTGGGGCCCATGGTGGATGGCTGGCCCGGGTTTTGAGGCTTTTTCATCGTTTTTGCGACTTCAATGGATTTCTCTACCGGCATCATGTGGCAGTCCTGGCACTGAATGTCATTTTGCGCATAGACGGAATATTTCCACTCATCGTAGGTGCGCTCGATGTGAAAGTTTGAAACCGGGTGAAATACCTGATGGCAGTTGGCGCAGAATTTTGATTTGGTGTGCAGCTCGGAATATTCAGACTTATGATAAGGCGATACCGAATCTTTATAAGGGCCGCGCTTGACATCCCCTGGTGCAACCACCAGAGATGCATTGTTTGGCTCATAGGTCGGTGTTTCCAGAAAAGATGAGTCTTTGATGGTGTGGCACACATCGCATTGCACGCCCTGCCTGGCGATTTCATTGGTGACGAACTGATTGTCTTTAAATGTCAGATCGCCTGACACGACACCGACAACGGTATGGCAGCCCCCGCAGAGATTTTTGGTGAAACCCTTCGTGTCTTTTTCGCCCATTTTCCAGAGAGCCTGAAAGACCGGATCGTTAAAAGCATTGGAGTGCATGGAGCCCTTCCACTGGGCATGAATATCGGGGTGGCAGCCGCCGCAGATCTCCGGCGATTCGAACTTGTCGGGTGTTACCGGCTTGCCGGTATCGGTGCTGAGCATCGAGGGATAAAAGGGAAATTTTTTCGTATCGGCTTCGGCAGCAGCGGCAAGCGTGCAGCAGAGAGCCACTATGGCGATACAGGCTGTGGATGAAAAAAGTTTATGTGCCATGGTTCCTCCGAAAAGTATATGGATTAATGGGTTTTATTAGATAAAGGAAAGGTTGTATGTTTGCTCGCGCATCACGAGCCACCGGACCGGCTGCAGGCCGGGCAGGTTCCCCAGAATTCAAGGCGGTGCCCCATAATTGTGTAACCGCTCTTATCCGAAAGATCGTGGTCGAGCGTTTCAACCGGGCTCATATCGACATCGTCTACCCTGCCGCACCCTATACAACGAATGTGATAGTGCAAGTTGGCGGTGCCGTCAAATCTTTTTTGACGGCCTCCAACCTCTATTTTTTGCACTATTCCCTGCTGGCAAAGCCATTCCAGGTTGCGATATACGGTTGCAAGGCTCACCCGTGGAAGGCGGGCGCGAACTTTGTCAAAAAGTTCATCAGCCGTGGGATGGGTTTTGACGGCCCGCAGTTCTTCCAGGATAATTTCACGCTGATTGGTGATACGAAATTTATCTACCATGATTCCTCTTATTGATAATAATTATTAACTGATAATTTAATTATGTCAAGTGTGATTTCTCCAATGCTAAAAGAAATCATTTATTTGAAATATATTGCACTCATGTGCTACATTTTAAAAATATAAAAACAGCTTGACTTAGCAAAAATTATCAATTAGTAATTATTATCAAAACTTGAGATTGGCTTTTTCAACGTATATAAATATTGATTGTAATTATTTTATCCCCAACTTCAAGAAAGGAGAATTGTATGGATTTCAAAAACAGCAGAACAAAGCAAAATCTTATGAATTCATTTGCCGGTGAGTCTCAGGCCCGAAACCGGTACACCTATTTTGCCGGTGTGGCAAAAAAAGCCGGGTATGAGCAGATTGCAGCTATTTTTCTCGACACAGCCGAGAATGAAAAAGAGCATGCGAAAGTTTTTTATAAGCACCTTGCCAAGCATATGGGCGAGGGTGCTGTGACCGTCAATGGCACCTATCCGGTTGTGATGAGCGATACGTTGAAGCATCTGAAAGAGGCTATAGCCGGCGAGAATGAAGAGTGGACTAAGCTGTATCCCGAGGCTGCTAAAATAGCTGATGAAGAAGGCTTCAAAGATGTGGCTGAAAGTTTCAGGCAGATCGCCGCTGCGGAACTCGAACATGAAAAGCGCTACTTGGTACTTAAAAACAATATTGAAACCGGCAGTGTGTTCAAGAAGCAATCACCTGCCAGATGGCGCTGCCGCAACTGCGGTCGCATAATCGATGCGGCTGAGGCTCCTGCAAAATGCCCCACCTGCGACCATCCGCAGGCATATTTTGAAATAATGGCTGAAAACTATTAATCGGAATAAAGGAGGATTACCATGACACAGCGGGATGAAGTCTATAAATGCGAGCATTGCGGCAATATCGTAACCGTTATGCATGCCGGTGGCGGGAAATTGATTTGCTGCGGCGAGGAGATGAAGCTGCTGAAGGAGAATTCGACTGATGCGGCTGTGGAAAAGCATGTGCCCGTTATCGAGCGCAGCGGAAATACGGTAACTGTGAAAGTAGGCAGTGTTGCGCATCCCATGGAAGACAAGCACTACATTGAAGTGATCGGTGTGCTGGTAGAAGGCGACAAGCTGTATCGCGCCTATTTAAAGCCGGGCGACAAGCCGGAGGCTGTTTTTGACATTTCGGGCAAAGTCATCTGCGCACGCGCCTACTGCAACCTGCATGGTTTATGGAAAAGCAAATAGGCAAGCATCTATGAAACGCCGGGAGCCGCA
>CAIWCT010000319.1 GCA_903911225.1 uncultured delta proteobacterium | reverse complement strand
TTTGGGGCTATTCGTGCTGTTCGGGGCATACATATCCTTCAACTTAAATTATTTTTCTCCCCCTACCCTAGCAAAACTATCCCTGCCATGTCAATTAAATAGAACCGTCCCCTTTTTATTCGTAGATACATACACACCTTCTTTCTGTTTTTTTTCATAAGTATATAACAACTGGCAGGGCTGTCAAGGGCGCATGCACTTGCCGCACCCGAGTATTTTTATGTTGCAAAAAAATCCATGGCTTTGATCTGCTGATCGCGGTCGGGGGATTTTCAAGTGGCCATCAGGACAAGTTTTTCAAGGGCATCTCTATTGCCGTTTTTAGCTAGTCCGGCTAATTGTTCTTGCATCTTGACAAGAGGAAATTTTTTCCTACTTTAGTATATAGTGTACACCCCCTCCAAAATTCTTTTTGCTTTACGCAGACATTAACCCTTAATGCTTGCACCACGGGGTATGCTTCTATGGAAGGAAATACCGTTCAGGGCAGAAGTCACATCGAGCGTATCGGCATTATCGGCAATTATATTCCGCGCCAGTGCGGGATAGCCACTTTTACGGCTGATCTCTGTGAAGGCCTGGCTGCGCGCTACGGCGACAGCAGCTGTTTTGCCATACCGGTAACAGATACCGGCAATTCCTACAAATATCCCTCCCGCGTCCGTTTTGAGCTTTCAGAACAGGACATCTCCTCATACCGGCGGGTTGCGGAATTTTTAAACATCAATGATGTTGACCTGGTATGCCTGCAGCATGAATACGGCATTTTCGGAGGCCCGGCAGGCAGCCATATTCTTGCGCTCCTGCGGGATCTTCGCATGCCGGTTGTGACAACCCTGCACACCATTCTGCGCGAGCCCGGCATGCAGCAGCGCAAGGTCATGGCAGAGCTCAATCAGCTTTCCGATCGCTTCATTTCGATGTCGAATCAGGGTATGCGGTTTTTGCAGGATGTCTATGGCGTCGACAGTCAAAAAATCGATATCATCCCCCACGGCATTCCCGATGTTTCTTTTGTCGACCCAAATTTCTACAAGGACCGCTATGGCGTGGAGGGAAAATTCGTGCTGCTCACCTTCGGGCTGCTTTCCAGGGGCAAAGGGCTTGAGGATGTCATTGCAGCCATGCCGAAAATTCTGGAGCGATATAAAAATGTCGTCTACATTATTCTTGGCGCAACGCACCCCCATGTTTTGAAAGCCGAGGGCGAAGCCTATCGCCTGTCCCTCCAAACGCTTGCCCAGGATCTTGGGGTTGAGGGCAATGTGTTATTGTATAACCGGTTTGTTCCCCTTGAGGAGCTTGTGGAGTTTGTGGGCGGAGCCGATGTGTATATAACGCCCTATCACAATGAGGCTCAGATTGTTTCGGGCACGCTGGCCTACGCGCTCGGGATGGGCAAGGCTGTTGTTTCAACACCATACTGGTATGCCACGGAGCTGCTTGCCGAGGGCAGGGGCAGCCTTGTTCCGTTTAAGGATCCTGAAGCCATAGCAGCAGCGGTTATCAATCTGCTTGATAATGAAACGCAGCGGCATGCCATGCGCAAGAATGCCTATCTGAGCGGCAGAGACATGATCTGGAGCAGGGTAGCCGAACAGTATATGCAGACCTTCGAGCGGGCCCGCGACGAGCATATGCGACGGCCGGCCGCTTTTTTCGAACTGCCCATGATGGACAGGCGCCTGGATGAGCTCCCCCGGCTTAACATTAATCATCTCCAACTGCTCACGGACGACACGGGCCTGCTGCAGCACGCGGTCTATTCCCTGCCGAATTTCAACGAAGGATACACCACCGATGATAATGCCCGGGCGCTTTTGCTGACTGTGCTGCTTGAAGCGGCAGGGTATGAAGACTATGAAGAGATCAGCACTCTGTCGACCCGTTACCTGTCCTTTCTCTGGTATGCATTCAATACCGCCAATAACCGATTCCGCAATTTCCTGTCATATGACCGGCGGTGGCTCGAAGAGGTCGGGTCTGAAGACAGTCATGGCCGGTCGATTTGGGCGCTGGGGGCAGTGATGGGCCGTTCCAAAGCCGAAAGGCTTCGTAAGGTTGCAGGCAGGCTTTTCGAGCTTGCGCTGCCCGAAGTCACCGGCTTTACCAGCCCGAGAGCCTGGGCATATACCCTCATCGGCATTCATGAATACCTGCGCAGATTCGAAGGAGATCGGCTTGTGTACGATGTGCGTAAAAAGCTTTCCAAGCGCATGCTGGAGCTGTACCGGCAGGTGAGCGGACCTGACTGGCCATGGTTTGAAAATATCGTGGCCTATGGAAATGCAACCCTGCCCCATGCAATGCTTCTGTGCGGGAAGTGGATTCCCGATCAGAAAATGGTTGATGCGGGCCTTGAGTCCCTGCGGTGGCTTGCAGACATTCAAACCGGACATAAAGGATATTTTTCGCCCATAGGCTCAAACGGTTTTTATCCTCGTGGTGGAGAGCGCGCCCGCTATGATCAACAGCCCCTTGAGGCCTATTCCATGGTAGCGGCGGCCCTTGAGGCCTATCGCATAACCAACGAAAGCTTCTGGGAAAAGGAAGCGCGCCGCGCTTTCAACTGGTTTCTGGGCCGCAATGATCTTGAGCTGCCACTGTACGATCTGCTCATCGGCGGATGCCATGACGGACTGCACCAGGACCGGGTAAACCTTAACCAGGGCGCTGAATCAACCCTGTCATTTCTGCTGGCCCTGGCAGAAATGCGCTTATCACAAAACATTATGGATGTGAATTATGAGCTCAACATATCATAAAAGAGCACAGCATGAGACCCTCATTCACCGGTATGAAAAAAACCCGATACTGACTGCGCAGGACTGGCCCTATGCAATCAACACAGTCTTTAATGCAGCTGCCACGCTGCTGCATGACGGCACAACGCTTATTTTGTGCCGGGTTGAAGACCGGCGCGGCATATCACATCTCTGCGCCGCGCGCTCACGTAACGGCATCGACGGCTGGGAGATAGACCATGAGCCCACGTTTTTTTCCGACCCGGAAAACTGGCCCGAAGAAATCTGGGGCATTGAAGACCCCCGCATCACCTATCTGCCTGAGCTTGACACCTATGCAGTGGTTTACACATCCTATTCAAGGGGAGGGCCGGGTGTATCGCTTGCCCTGACGAAAGACTTTAAAACATTTGAGCGCTACGGCTCCATCATGCCGCCCGAGGACAAGGATGCAGCGCTGCTGCCCCACCGAATCGGCGGATGCTGGGCCCTTTTTCACCGGCCCGTCACAAGCATTGGCGCCCATATCTGGATATCCTATTCCCCCGACCTGCGGCACTGGGGCAGCCACAAAATGATTCTTGAGGCGCGACGCGGCGCGTGGTGGGATGCAAATAAAATCGGCCTTTCCCCGCCGCCTGTTTTGACGCCGGAAGGCTGGCTCGTTATGTATCATGGTGTGCGGCAGACGGCATCGGGCTCACTCTACCGCCTCGGGCTTGCCCTGTTTGATGAGCATACGCCGGAACAGTGCCTGCTGCGCGGCAATGAATGGTTTTTCGGCCCCGAGGAAGATTATGAACTGTCCGGCGATGTGGGCAGCGTTGTTTTCCCCTGCGGCTATACCATAGCCCCTGATGGCGACACGCTCAGGCTCTATTATGGAGCCGCCGATACCTGCATTGCGTTTGCAACGGCAAGCATCAGAGAAATGCTCGCCTGGCTGCATGCCTACGGACATCCCCTGGAAAAAACAGACTACCCTGTTTTGTAGGCGGAATGGGTTCACTCGGAGGCTGCTGAAAAATAAAACTACAGCCTTTTTTCTGCTAACAGAAAAAAGGCTGTAGTTTTTTACATCCGATTTTGGCGACATTATATAACAATTAGGGACTAGTTTTGTTGTGCTGCAGGGCTTCAAAGTAGCTTTTTATCATAGCTACAAATGCTTTGCCTTCTTCCAGTTTGAGCGTTGCCGCAGGTTGGACTATTTCTTCCTGAATATCATAATCGGCAATTTCTCTGATCTTACGGGCATCAATAAGCATGCGGTGGTACTTCACTTCTACACGCCCTGGTTTTGCAAAATAATAACCAAAGGCTGATTCAACAGCGGAATGTTTTATAACATCAATGCCCTCTGATTTTAATAAGGCTTGCGCGGCATAGAACATGGCGTAATAGATTTTGCTTGCAGCATCCGAATGATAACCGTCAGCCAGTAAGGATTCCGCAACTTCAAGGGCATGATCGGCTTTTTTAAGATACTGGCTTGTTTCTTCCGTCATACCGTAAGACCTTCACGGTTAACATTTCGGTAAAAAGAGAAGCCTTTTTGAACAGCGCGGATAAAGGATTTTTCAGAAAAAACCTTAAGGGAGATGATGGGGTTGAAATCATTGTCCCACATGATTTTATAGGCAATGT
>CAIWCT010000318.1 GCA_903911225.1 uncultured delta proteobacterium | reverse complement strand
TCCCGCTGATAAAAATGAAGCTTTAATTGATTCACGCAACAGCATCCCGAAGCCCGAGCATATCCTGCATGTCATACATGCCTGCGGGTTGATGCATCAGCCACTTTGCCGCGTGCAGGGCGCCCTGGGCAAAGCAGTCACGGCTCTGCGCACGATGGACAAGCTCAATGCGCTCGCCCGTGCCGACAAACATGACCGTATGCTCTCCCACCACATCGCCGCCGCGTAGCGTCTGAATACCGATTTCATCCCGGCGCCGTTCCCCCGTGATGCCCCTGCGCGCATAAACCCCGGCCCCGTCAAGGCTCCAGCCATAGGACTGTGCGAGAATCCCGGCAATATGCATGGCCGTTCCGCTTGGGGCGTCTTTTTTGTGGCGATGATGCATTTCGACTACTTCAACATCAAAACCCTCATGCAGTATCCGGGCGACATCGGCCACAATTTTAAAAAGCGTGTTGACCCCCATGCTCATGTTGGGAGCGCAGATACAGGGGAAGTCTCTGCTCAACTCTTTCAGCTCGGCTGCCTGCTCGGGAGTAAAGCCGGTTGAGCCGATGACCGCAGCTTTGCCAGAGCGTGCGCAAAACCGGGCAGTCTCCATTGAAACCAGCGGAAAGGTAAAATCTATAACCGCGTCGAAGGGCTCCGGCATATCCTCAAGCTTCTCGACCAGCCTCTGACTGCCGTCGCCAAGTCCCATGAGTTCCTTTATTGTTTTTCCGACGCATCCGCTCTGAAGGCTCTCTGTTCCGCCGGCAAGCACGACATCATCTGAAGCCGCGCTCAGCTGACACAGCCGCTGCCCCATTCTGCCCATAGCGCCGATAATCACACAGGCAACTTTCCGCTTTTCCATCTTTGTCTCCATCACGTTATTGCTTTTTTCCGCCGCCCGGACACTTAACCAGGGGCAGGTATTCATCATAGTCAAAGCGAGGGCTGTTTTTTTCAGTGTGGCAACCCAGGCACACCTCTTTGCCGCCATTGCGCACAATACCGTCTTTTGAGGCCCCATGGCGGCTGCCGGGGCCATGGCATGATTCGCACTGCACATTGATCATGGCCGACGACCGCTCTTTTTGCGTCGGCGAGTATCCGCCCGGCTCGCCATAGCCTGTCGTATGACAGACAAGGCATTCAACATCATACTGAGAGCCTTTGTCAACCAGAGTCTGATAGGCCCGGGCATGCGGGGTTGCCTGCCAGTTCTCATACGACGGCACATGGCACTGCACGCAGGTATCGCCCCCGGCATACGCAGACCCGCCAACGACGCCGGGCTGCTGCGGCTGCCCCTTAAAAAACGCCTGCTGGTTCATGGCTGCAACCTGAGCCTTAAGAACTCTGCCCATATCGGCAATATCTTTTTCTTCACCGACACCGGGCTTAAGAGGCAGGAGCCTGTGCGCCGCTGAAAAACCACCGCCGTTGCGCTCCACATCAACGCGACCCAGATACTGGCCACGATTATATGCCTGTACGATAAGAGTGCCATTTTCAACAAGCGCCTTTTCAAGCAGCCGGTCGGCCCGGGAGGAAACAATCAGGTTGATGCCCGGCACCAGCTGCGCAAGCTGCCTGTCGCGCTCAAGGCCAAGGCCTGACAGTACGACAAGAAAATCGCTTCTGTCTCGCACTGCTGCAGCCATCTTCCGAACCGAAGCGACAGGGTCTTCTATGCGCAGATCCGGCACAAAGACAGTATCCTGCGGGCATACACCAAGAATAGCCACGCGCGTTCCGGCAACGGTCTTAAACACCACAGGCTCAAAGAGGTGCTTCCCGCTATCACGAATAACAATATTTGACGACACAATGGGAAAAGAGGCTTTGCTGCGCAGCCCCGTCAGGGCATCAAGGCCCATGGCAAGATCGCCATCACCGACATTTAAAGCATCGCAGCCCATGGCGTTGTAGGCGCCAAGAATAAAATTGGCTTTCAGCAAAAATTCACGCGCCTCAATATCATTTGCGGGTTTTTTTGGAAAAAAAAGATTACCGGCATCAAGTCGTATCAGTCCTGTGGTTTCACGCGCCGCAGACCTAAGCAGGCGCGCCTTACGCGCAAGCCCCCCGAGCTGCACGTCAGCACAGCCACAGTTTTCAAATTCACCGCGAACATCATTTGAATACAGTATTGTAAACCCTGAATCACCCGGCAATTTCAGCAGGCATCCCGCCAGCGCCAGGATGCCGGTGCAGCAAACAGCACATGCCGCTGCAAGAACCTTTTGCAACATTTCGCTTTTCTTTCAATGATTTTTTTTTACAATGAACAAAAAATGTTATATCTTTATTTGCATGTCGTGTCAACCAGCATACAATATCAGGGGCAGGCACAGGCCATGCGGGCAGTACTGCAGCGTGTAAAAAAAGCGTCCGTCTCTGTGGCGGGAACAACTGTCGGGGAAATCGGTAAAGGGTTTCTGGTGCTGCTGGGCGTAGGCGGGAAGGATACGACCGAAGATGTTGCCTATCTGGTAACCAAAACAGTCCATCTGCGGGTTTTTGAAGATGCCGGCGGCCTTATGAATCTCAACATCGACGAAGCAGGCGGCCATGTGCTTGTTGTTTCGCAGTTCACGCTCTATGGCGACTGCCGCAAAGGCCGACGGCCGTCGTTTTCAGGGGCAGCCGAGCCGGACCTTGCCAAAAAGCTCTATGAGCACTATATCGCCGGACTCAAAGCCGCCGGACTTACGGTTGCCAGCGGCACATTTCAGGCCATGATGGATGTTTCGCTTGTCAATGACGGCCCGGTCACCCTGCTGCTGGACAGCAGTAAACTACTATAAACAATCGGCATGAAAGGAGCACATGCATGTTGAAACACTCCACCGGCTCATCAAGCATAGGATGCCTTTTAACTATTGCAATCGTTGTCTGCGGCTTTTTCGCAGGATATAAATTTGCAGTGGTGCAATGGAACGTGGAATCATTCAAGGAAGCTCTGACCGAGGGAGCCCACGTCTGGGCCAATGAACACGACCTCGACAATATCGCCGCTATTAAGGCAGACATCATACGGCGGGCTGCCAAATGCGACATCACCCTGACCAGTAAAAATATTTCCGTGAGTACGGAAGGCGGGGCTGTATCCATAACAGCGAAATGGGTTAAACCGATTAATTTTCCCGGCGGGTATATCTATGAACGTGAGATAACCGTATCCCGAAGCGTCAAAAAATTTGGCTATTAACTGGTGCGGTTCATTACATAGCGGGCAAGATCGCCAAGGGCTGCTTTCGGGCCCGTCGTGTCAAACGAGGCAAGTGCTGCAAGTCCGGCGTTTATTCTTTCCCGGGCACAGGCTACTGCATAGGCCGTGCCCTGATACTTCTCAATAAAATCCCGCACGGCTGCAATGTCCTGCGGCTGCCACTGCCTACTGTTCATAAGCCCCACCACCATGGCTTTTTCTTCTTCAGAACCCCGGGCAAGGGCCGCAATAAGCGGCAGGGTCATGCAACCCTCCTGCAGATCCTTGCCGATAGTTTTTCCCAGGTCCTTTTCGCTTGCCTGGTAGTCAAGCACATCGTCAATAATTTGAAAAGCAATGCCGAGATTTCTGCCGTAATCGGCCAGCAGCAGCTCGCGGGTGTGGTCCTGCCCGCTTAAAATGGCGCTGCATCGGGCTGCAGCTTCGATGAGGCTGGCTGTTTTGTTTTCAATGATGTAGAAGTAGTCCTGCTCGGTCGTCAAAGGATCGCCGGTTTTGGCCACCTGAAACGTTTCGGCTTCTGCAAGGCACTGCGCTGCATGTGCTATAACGTCAAGGATTCGCACATTCCCCACCCCGACGGCCAGGGAAAATGCGCGCGAGAAAAAATAGTCGCCCGCAAGGATGGTCGACTGGTTTCCCCACAGCCTGTGAGCCGATGAACTGCCCCGGCGCATCTCGGCATGATCGATCACATCATCATGCAGCAGGGTCGCCGTATGAATATATTCAAGAACGCAGGCAAGAGGGATATGGTCGCTGCCCCGGTAGCCGCAGAATCTGGCTGTCAGCAAAAGGATCAGGGGCCGGATACGTTTGCCCCCACTGCCTAAAATATGCCTGCAGATATCATTGAGCACCTCGACGGGCGTATCGATGCAGGACATGAGCATCTGCTCGACATGCTCCATGTCATCTTGCACAAGAGCCAGCAGGCTGTCGATATCTTTCAAAACCATACTCCTTTATTGCGTGTGTGCAAGCGTCAGCACCTCGACCGTGCCCGCACCAGACTTTTTTAAAACCCCGGCGCATTCATTGGCCGTGGCGCCGCTTGTATAGACATCATCAACAAGCACCACACGTTTACCGCTGAGCGCAGGCCCTTTCCATGCAAAGGCGCCGCGCACATTTCGGGAACGCTCCCGGCGTGACAGGGTTGTCTGCTGCGGTGTTGCCCTGTTTCTTACCAGCCACTCGGGAGCAACGGCAATATTCCAGCATAAGCCCATATGCCGCGCAAGCTCAAGTGACTGGTTGTAGCCACGCTGCCGCAGCCGCCTGCGATGCAGGGGCACGGGCACGATGAGATCGAGTGCGCCCACGTTCAGAAACCGCCTGCCATGCTCGGCAAGCAGCTGCCCCAGGGGCTTTGCAAACAGCAGGCCGCCACGGTACTTGAACAGCTGAATAGCTTTTCTCAAGGTGCCGTCATAAACACCCGCAGCCCGTGCCCTATCAAAGCGCGGTGGCGACTCCAGACAGTTCCCGCACAGGTGATCATCCCCTGCACGCGATTTAAACTGTATACCACAGGTGCAGCATAATGGGCTATCGATAAAAGTAATATCGGCTGTGCAGCAGTCGCATAAAAAAGCTTTTTCATATGATGCAAGGGGCCGTTTACACACAAGGCACAGCGGTGGAAAAAAGAAATCAACCAGAGCACGCCGGAAGGATTGCAGCATGGGACACTACTGTTTGGTTGTGTCGGAGGCATCCGCATATTCACAGACAATCCGCGGGCAGTTCTGCCACAGGTTTTCAAGGTCGTAAAACGCACGATCCTCTTCATGGAAAACATGTATGATTACATCGTCGTAATCAAGCAGCACCCAGCGGCCGTTCTTCATGCCTTCAGAGCCACGAGCCCGCAGCCCCTGGTTTTTCATCATCAATTCCACATTTTCAGCAACAGCCTGCACCTGCCGCGTCGAGCTGCCACTGCAAATGATGAAATAATTGGTGAAGGCCGACTGGTCTTTTACGTCGAGCACAACCAGTTGCTGAGCTTTTTTTTCATGGGCGAAGCCCGCACACAGTTTCATTTTTTCAAAAGAGTTCAAAAAATCTCCCTTTCAGTAAAGGTTATACTTCTGTATATACCGCGCAACCGCATCGGGCACAAGATATTTTACCGATTTGCCGTCACGCAGGGCCTGCCGCACCCCCGTTGATGATATGTCAAGCAAAGTTATCCGGCAGAAATACATACGCCGTCCCGAGCGGTGTTCATACCAGGGACCTCCGGCATTAAACGAAAAAAATGAGCTGAAATCAGGGGGGGTATTTTTTTCCGGCTCGGGCTCATACCCGCCGGGCCTGCTCATAACGATAAAATTGCAGGAGCTGAAAAACTCCGGGTAGTGCTTCCAGGTATGGATTTCACGAAACGCATCAAGTCCTATAATAAAAAAAAGCTCGGCAGCCGGGCCATACTCCCGGCTGAAATGCCCTATAGTGTCAAAGGAATAGGAATTGCCGTCTCGCTGCAGTTCGCTGTCGGAAACCTCAAAAAATGGATTGTCCGCAGCGGCAATACGCACCATCTCCAAGCGGTGCCGGGCAGCAATGATGTCATCCTTTTTATGCGGCGGCATATGCGCAGGAATGAAAATAATCTTTTCAAGGCCGAGTTGTTCCCTGATCTCCTCAGCCGCCCGCAGGTGCCCAAGATGCACGGGGTTGAATGTACCTCCCAAAAGACCAATCTTCACAATGCTTGCCGCGCCTCTTTTTGATATTTAAAAACGTTAGGGTTCGGGATTCAGGGTTAGGATTCCGACTTCTGAACCCTGAACCCTTGCTGCCTGGAGTAGCTGCTTAATAACACCAAAAAGAAAATCAGCAGGGGATAAGCTCTTAATACAGGCGGCATACTGTCGCTTTATTCAGGTTCGAAAAATATATGCCGTGGCAGGGTATGTGTCAACGCAAATGTTTCCAGGCCTGTTGCCCCTCACCCGATCTGAACCCTAAGCCGGTTAATGGTTTCGGTCAAATTTTCGAGCACCCCTGCCATGGGGATTGCGGCAGCGCCGGTGCGGTAGGGATTGGCTTGCCTGATGAAGGCAAGATCAGAACCATTGAGCGTCATTTTCGTTGGGCCGCAGCCTGCACCCGTGATACAGTAGGTCACTTCAAACGGCCTTCCCGCCAACTCCAGCTCAACACGCAGCCCGTCGAGCGCTTGGGGAATAACCGGATCAACAACCAGCCTTGATGTCTCCCAGTGCAAACCTAAAAAGTTTTGCATGATAAGACGCACACAGATGCCCGCACCGCTTGAATAGACGCGCCAGCCGCCATCAAGAGGAACTTCCCCTTTTTTCACTGCATCGTAGCCCTCAAATGCCTCGTACCGGTCGGCGAATGCTGGATCTGAGCTTGAGTAGTAGCAGTTTGCCTGGCGAAGCGTTGCCGGGAGCACAAGTTCGCGGATGGCGATGGGGTTGGCCTGACACAGGGCTTTGAAAAAACCATCGGCATCGCCAAAGCGCGCCAAAGCTTCAGCGTAGCGCAGGTGGGCATGGGTATACATGAGACCGTTTTCCCGGCCAAAAAAACTGGTGCTTTCGGCGCGCTGAAAATATGTCTGCGGGCCGCCATGATACTGCATGGGCCGGTCAAATAAATGCGCTCCGTCAGGGCCCAGCAAATGCTCTTTGATGATGCCTAGATGCGCGCTGGCCTGCTGCGGCGTAAGGATGCCATTGATAATTGCATATATTATCGGAAGCAGGTTGTAGGAAAGTCCGGTTGCGCGGTCGCGCGGATGAAGAAGATACTCGATGCCTCCATCGTCAGCATTAAAATAGGCAAACCCGGCGATTATTCCATCAACAATCAGCATGCGCTGAAACTCCTCGCGGATTTGGGCTGCCATGGCGTCAAATTCTGCTGCGCGGTCATTGCGGCCCAGCCCATGCAAAGCCGCTGCCAGGGCGGTAAAGGTCTGATGGCTGAGCGTCACGGTCCAGGCGCTGCACAGATGCTCGCGCATGCCGGGTTGTACGGGCTGGAGCGAGTCGTTCCAGTCGCCATTGCCATAGGCCGCCAGGTGCGTTCCCTCAATAACCCTTTTTTGTATCACTTCCAGCGCGCGCTCCACGTGCTGCCACAGGGTTGCCTGTTCAGCATTTTTGTCGCCATCGGGATGAAAAAACAGCAAGGACTGGTCAAGAAGTTGTGAGTCTTGCGTGGCGGCAAGGTACTGGGCAAGAGCCAGCACGGGCCAGTAGATAATATCGCCGTGAGAGTCGCCGGGCCTGATGCCTCGCTCCCGCTCAAAGAACATGAACCATTGCGGCCAGTCACCGTCGGGGTTCTGCTGCTTGAACAGACGCAGCAGGATATCTCGCACCTGCTCGAAGCGGCCCAGCGACAGGAGCATTTCCACAGGCCCCTGCGACACGTCACGCGTGCCCCAACCGCCGCCGGAATACTGCTCAAGGCCTCGCGGGGAGAGATAATGTATAAGGGCATTATTGATAAACCAGGGAACTATTTCCCCAAGACGCTCCGCAGCAGGGGCAAGAGGGCTTGCCGCGGGCGGAGAAACCTTAAGCCCGGCCGTGATATCATTCCAGAAATTTTTCAGGCCCTTCTGTGGTGCGGCCGATTCAGGAATCAGGCAGCCGGTCATGCTGAATCCGATTGACGCCGACGGTGCAGTGACCACACAGAGAAACGGCTGATTGCGCGAGGCGCCGTCTGCAAACAGCAGGCCGTCGCCGCCTGCCTGCTCGATAACCGTACCAGGCAGTGCTTGTATGCGAAAGCCCCCTTCCGGGAAGCGCCAGCCCACATCGGAGTCGAGCACGGTGTGTACATAAATAGTATTGCCTTCCCGGTCGTAGGCAACCGGTCGTGCAATGCTGCCGTCATCGCCGTTCATGGCCACATGGCAGGATACAAAAAAGCGGACAGGCTTGCCAGACAGAACCCCCACAGACAGGCTCAATTCATGGCGATCAGCCGGCCCGCAGCTTCGCACGGCCAGCATTCCACCTTCATGCTTGTAAATCCAGAGGCAGCTGTCGGGCGCTATTTCATAAGCCGAGGGCATGTCAAGAAGATGCCAGCCGCCGTCAAGCTCCGCAAAAATTCGCAGGCCATGGCTTCGAAACAGGCCGAGATAGCTGTGGCATGTTGACAGAAAGCGATTGATGCTCACATGGCCCTGCGTCACCATGGAATGAAAAACGCCTGCCATCCAGGCCGTGGAGGTGAGCGCTGTTTCATCGGGCGTTAAAGCGTTTCCTGTGCGCAGCAGATGACCGTGGGGCCGCAGCACTTTCATCTCTTTGGTTTTTAATACGATATGTTTTTGTATGCCCGTGAAGAAGGAGAGCAGCCTGCCGTCTTCACGTTCCGCATGGCGCAGCTCGCTGCCGAAGAGAGTGGTGATTTGCGGCTCATCAAGATCAAGAGTTTCTAACAGCGGCGCTGTGCTGAAAAGGCTTACCGCCGGGCGAACACAGGTGCAAGCTGCCGGCGCTTCTAGCGGCATGGCTTCCGGCAGGGCGCGTGCTGTATCAATAAAACCAGCATCAGCGGCCGATGTTGCCGATTGTTTATCAGCTTCAAACCAGCCGAAAAAGCCGCGCCGGGCTATGGCGCCCGATTCCAATTCCATCGTGGCGTCCTGAATTGCAGCCATTGAATGTTCATGCTGCCGCCTGACGCCGGGCAAGCCTTCGATGAGCGCCACGGGTGTGCAGCCTGCGCGGCTTTCAAGCCCGTAGAATTGAAAAGCGTCTGTAGCAAAACTTACGCCGCGGTCAAGGGAGCCGATAACGGTCCATGGGCATCGACCACCCATGGACTGGTTCTGCCGCGAGCCAAGCGCAATGCCCTGCTGCAGATGAGTAAGGGGCGTATGATCCACATAATGGCTCACATAATACTCGTTAAGCCGTATAGCGCCATAATTGGCAAGGCCCAAGTCCTGGGTATAGATAAGATCGCAGGTCAGGGTTTCGGGGCCGATGTTTTCAACAGTTGCATGCCAGAACCATGCAGGCGCAGACTGCGCAAGCGCCAGCCGCAGTTGGAAGCGCAAACCCTGCCACTCTCCGTTAGCAATTAACCCCTGCTCATCGATCTGGAAAGAGGCCGGGCTGCGCGGCCCCAAAAGCGGTATGGCCTCCTGCGCCGTACCCGTGCGGCGCAGGTAGATATTTGCAGGCCCGCCCTCCACCTCGTTGCCGAGAAACAGGTTCAGCATGATGTCGCCGCAGTCCATGCGCCTGATGGAGCCGTTGGCGTTCACCTCGACCTTCAGCCCGGAAGGGCTTTCAATACAAACAGGGAACTTTTTTTGCACATTCATGGCATGCATTCCTTGAGGATGGTTCCAGCCGAATGATAAGCACTCTCAACAATTGTATTTCATTTATAAATCAACACAAAAAATTTAAATTTTCAAATTGAAACATTTTCCCCTTGACCAATCCTCGCATCCACCTCGCCGGAGACAAACCGGGGTAGTGGCAGGTCGCCGGGGACAGCGTAGGTCAGATATCTATTTATTTTTAGGCACCCTGATTTGCTACCTTTAAAATTCAGGGCTCTTGCCATTCGCAATATCAAAAACAGAACTCCAAACCTTTCTCGTTTCAGCTTTGATAATTTTGCAACGACCTTGTACGCTTGCTAGATCAGATTTTTCAGCCAAGGTTCGTTTTCCATTTATAGCAACCATCAATTCTTCTTCAGTTTTATCCAAACACAACAAGACTTTTCTAAGAGCCATTTCTATCCGATTAAATTTTGAAAGACCCCCAGAGTTCATAAAAATTCTCCTTAAAGGATTAAGCACCTTTAACACACACTATGCATCTTTATATTTCCTGAAATTCGCCACAAGCCCGCTGAATGAATCGGGCTTATACTTTTCAAAATCTTCTTCCTCGACAAACACAAAATCAAAATGCGTCTTTTCCTGCGCTGCATTAATGTCGTCGCACCATTTTTTCAGCCGCTGCATTTTTAACGGCACATCCAAATCCTCAAGGCCCTTGGTTTCTACAATGCAGATTTCTGCGTCGCTGGCCTTCACGATAAAATCAGGATAATAATTTGAGATATTCCCGTCGGCATTGACATAATCAATATTGAAATGCACGGCATAATAGTTCTTGGCATACGAGACAACATCTTGGCAACTCTCAAGAAAGGCTGCAAAAAGCAGTTCAAGATGACTGTCGCCAATTACTTTATTGAAGATGCTTTTCTGCGGAATTAAAAATCCCTGGTCTTTCACAACAAAGGGGCGTGTCTGCCGCAGCTTGATATAATCCCGTATCTCTGCGCTGCCCTTGTCCATCACCGTGAGTTCGTTGATCTTCTTTTTAAACGTTTCGATAATCGTTTTGCTTGCTTCAAGCTCTGATAGATTGCGCAGGGTGTTCAAATCATCAATTTCAACAGCCGTATCAAAAAGATAATTTATTATAAAATCCTTCACCTTCCCATGCAGCACGTCATAGCCGCTGACAAGGCGCAGGTCTTTCATGATTGTTTGGGAAAAATAGCCGATAACGCTCCGGTAATCAGTCACGGCGTTTGTGTCAAGCAGTGTGGTATGGTTTATTTCCCCGGTGGTGATGTCTTTAAAAACAATTTCTCTTTTTTCTTCCTCTGAGAATTTTTTATAGGCAACTTTTTTTGTTCCAAATGCCGCAGGGTTCAATTCCTCAAGATTTTTATATTCCCGGTACACACGGGCGGAAAGCACGGGAATCTCTATATCCAGTTTGTCCACGTCCTTTTTCGTATTTTCAGTATCAATTTCTATGATGATGGGGGCTTTCGCCCCGGTTCCTTCGCCCATGGGCTTGTGTTCCAGTTCCACGCCTTCGCTCTGAATTGATTCAACAAAATCCATAAAAGCATCAGTCCCGACAACACTCACGTATTCGGTGGCGTCAACCCCCGGATACATCCGCCGCAAGCCCCGCCCCAGAGTCTGCTCCGGGAGGATATTGCTTTTTGCCACATATGCGCGTAGTCCCACGATGGTTGTCACATTGCGCACATCCCAGCCTTCTTTCAGCATTAGAACTGAAACTATAACTTTAAAGGGGCTTTCCCAGCTGTCGATCTGATTTGATGCCTTGCGCAAAACATCAAGCTCTTCCTTGCTCTTTTTGGCGTCGGATTCCGATATTTCACCGTTATTATTGGTATGAATGGTAAGAATAGCATCCTTAAATTCCGGATAGGTATTTGCAAGATACACTGCCACATCATCGCAATTCTTCGTATCATCGGTCATGATGAACAGCACGGCTTTTTTGCCCAGCTTTTCATGCACCGCATAACCCTTTCGCCATTCCTCAACCCCAAGGGCGATATAGTCGGCATATTTTTCCGTATAGAGGGAGCTTTGCCGTTCCTCTAATTTTGTGCGGCTTGCAAGATCAGGTAGAATAGGATGCTTCACAACATTCTGATGAATTGCCTCAACCAGCGGATAATCACAGACCGTCTGCACAAAAATAGCTCCATTGTTGTGCTTGGGCGTTGCCGTCACATCCACCTGCAAAGACAGAAAATGATCTTTCTGCTTCAGCCGGTTATGAATGTCTTCAATTGATTTAAACCAGGCAAGCCGGTTGTCGTGG
This sequence comes from uncultured delta proteobacterium, assembly GCA_903911225.1. Taxonomy (GTDB): domain Bacteria; phylum Desulfobacterota; class WTBG01; order CAIYCZ01; family CAIRTM01; genus CAIWCT01. Next base: position 818 of record CAIWCT010000318.1, on the reverse strand, counting down.
ATATGGTGCGCCTCATCATTGATAACCACCAGTTCATCAATCTCCCGGACAATCACACCAAGATCAACCTTAGAGTCTGTTGTTTTTCCCACCGGTCGCTTGCCAAGAAAATAATCTTCCAGATTTTCATCCTCAAAACTCGGCTCGACATCAGTTCCAGCATAGACGCGGTGAATATTGGTAAGAAAAATATTGCCCGTTTTGCGGATAATGGAAACATCGTCCTGAATATGCAGGGTGAGCTGAAAATCGTCCTGCCAGTTGCAGCCTTCATAGCCGTTGTCGGGCAGCAGCGGGTCTTCAAAAAAAATTTTCAGCCCGTCAAAGTCGGCGCGCAGGCGATCAAGTACGATGATATTGGGTGCAATAATCAGAAAATTGGTGGATAGCTTTGATGCATCCTCATACAACTTATGAAAATAGCACCAGGTGACAATAAGGCTTATGACCTTGGTCTTGCCGCTGCCGGTAGCCATTTTTACAACAAGCCGCAGCCAGTCTTCATCAAACATGCCCGTTGATACCGCGCCTGATGAGTCATAGCGCATCAAATCATACTTGTCTTTTACCCCCGCAACTTCATACAGAAACACCACCGTTTCAATGGCTTCGCGCTGAGCAAAATAGTATTTGAAATCTAAAAGGCTGCCATCGGCTTTCGGGATGATATGCTCGGTCTTAAACCACCAGTTCATCAGCGCTCTGCTGGTTTCGGTCGCCCCGACATACCCCGAGTCTCGCCAGGCCTGTACTTCCTTGCGGATTTTATGCACCATCGGCGGCAGCAGCTTTTCATAGCTTGATTCCCGCAGGGCTTC
>CAIWCT010000317.1 GCA_903911225.1 uncultured delta proteobacterium | reverse complement strand
TTTTGGCTATTTTCATGCGCGTTATTTCTTTGCGCACGCCCATTTCATGCCGTTCAAAGAAATGGCTCAGTTCCTTGGCGATACCCAGCAGGTGCAGGGCCACCGATATATGCCCGCGCAGGCTCACCAGTTTTTGATGATCGGCTTCAAACGGCGTTTTCTGGATATAGGTGTCGTAGATGGATTGGGCATTATGCACATTTGCCTCCAGATCACGAAGAGTTTCCTCGTTGATTCTATCGGGAATGATGGTGGTGTCGAGGTTCCGGGGGCTTAGTTTTTTTTCAAACATGATGCTCTGGGATTTGTCATAGGCGTTTATGAGCTCTGTTGCTACGCGGGTGACTTTTTCCTGAATGTCGCAGCTGCCCTCATCATTGATATTATGCGGCAGCACCTGAGTCACAATGCTTTCCTCGAATAAATTTTCATCCAGTACAACCGGTGTGCCTGTCAATCCCAGGCTTTCGGCCTCCGCTGTCAAATGTGAGCATAGCGTCGTTATCGTCGAGTGCAGGAATTCAAGCATTGATGATGCATCGCTGATGAAACTTTTTGTGCTGCTTGGGCTGAGATCATAAAAATTTACCCGGCTCAATATGTGGCTTACCATATAGGCCGTACTTGAGAAGTTGCGGATTGAGGCCACAAGTTCGCGAAAATATACCCACGTTTTGTTGCTTCGTGCGCCATGGTCATCAAGAAAATCTTCCAGATCCTGAGATTCTTTTACGCATGTGACATAGAACCGCTTGCTGAGCTTTTTAGCCTTTTTATCAAGAAAATATGATGCAATGGTCAGTAGATTACCAGCGGCTTTTTCTGCCCGGGGAATAAAATTTTTTTCTTTAATTATTTGGATGGAAAACTGCATTGTCTGCTCCGATTGTATGTTAATCAGGTCTGTTTAACGGCTATCCTGCGGTGAAGATGCTACGGCTGCACTGCAGCGACACCGGATGCAGGGGATAAGGCTGATATTGAGTGTTATTTCTTCCGCGCCGCTTATTGAGGCAACTATCCGATGGCTTTTGAAGAAACCGTCGGCGCATATTGTCAGGATCGCGGTGCATGAGGGTATGGTCAGGCTGTATATCCCTGCGCTATCGGAAACCGCCGTATCGCCGTTTTCTGTAGTTATCTGCGCCCCTGCAACAGGCAATCCGTTGAGAAGGTTGTTTACTGTGCCGGTTGCGACGCACGTGGTCAAAGGAACAAGTGCGATATCAAGAGCTGTTATACCACCAGCTGCTATCGTACTATTTGCCTTGTAGGTCTGAAATCCTTTGCAGGTTACAGTGACCGTGGATGCGCAGGGGCTTGCCTTCAGGCTGTATGCACCATCGCTTTCGCTGAAGCCTATATCCTGCGAATCTGTTGCAATACGTGCGCCAACGAGCGGCTCACCTGTTGCAGCATTCGTGATGAAACCCTCAATTGTGCCCATGCCGCGTTTTAGTGATACCAGCGGGAAGTTAACCTGTGCTCCCAGGGGCAAGAAGCCCAGTGTAACAGTCTGCAGCGCGCACTGATATCCTTCCGCAGATGCAAGCAGGGAGGTGTTGCCGAAGGGGGCGGAAATTTTAAAAACCCCGTCTACTGTTTCTAAAAATGCTCCATTTGACGACATGATGTGGATGCCGGCAAGAAGCGCACCACTGCAGGCATCGTGCACCATGCCCGACACAGGGCCCGTATAGCTATTATTTGATGAGCTCAGTCGAACGGCAAGATTGCGCATGCCCGATGGCGGAATCTGAACTTTTTTAATGATTTTGCTGGTATAGCCTTGCGCTGCAACAGTTACGGTTGCAGCGCCGCTGGGGCATGCTGCATTGAAATACCCCTGATCATCAGTCACAGCGATGGCGCCAAGGTCTGTAAATACCAGCGCATGGGCTATCCCGCCAGATGAAGACCCTAATGCTGAAACACGTCCTCTCAGAATGCCTGCCTTGGTTGAAGCAGGCGCAAGCAGTACGTTAATTGTTGCTGTCTGGCCCAGACCGCCATAAATACGGGTCACCATATTGGATCGAAAACCGGGAGCTGACATGATAAGGTCGTAGACATTGGGCGGAACCCTCAAGGCAAACAAACCGTTTTGTGCAGTGTATGAAAGGCCTGTGGTCGTTGTAATGGTGGCGTTGGGTATGAGTGCGCCGGTGGCGGCGTTTAATATCGTGCCGCTGATATAAGACTGCTGCAGTTCCGCAAGGCAGGGCGATTGCCACAGCACAAGCAGCGCGGCAGCGAGAGTCGCAGCCCTGCATATGCTTGCTGATTTTCTGCGACCGCAGTAGAACATTCAATTTGCCTCAGGTGCGACAAGTTTCGGCATTGCAGGCCTGCCTGTGTTTCAGGGCAGGAGTTGTAAGCATCAGCTTGCCGACTGTCATGCGGTTTTGTCGGAAGCTGCCTGCACTGATTGCTGAGCGATTGTTTTTTTCTTGTACAGGCAGATAGAGTCATGCTCTATTTTAATGGTTTCGTATGCATCGGCGGCGTCGGGTGTTTGGCGTACAGCATCTTTGACATATTTTTTCTGAAACGCCATATCTTTTCTTTCGACGAGTCGTTTGTCAATACTGGTAAATGTCATGGGTATCCTCACAGTTTTAGAGTGTGTTTTTATGCAGCATGTGTGACAGTTGCGCAAGTTCTCTGCCTATGTCCTTAAGAGCAGTGGTGTAGCGCTTATCCGGCAGGTTGAGCGACAGCTGTTTCTGCTGTAAGGCCTCCTGCTGGGGTATGTTTTCTTTCAGCCTTTTTTTTGCTCCTGCAATGGTAAATTTTTGGTCATAGAGCATCTTGCGTATTTTGAGAACCGCCTCGACATCTTTGTTGCGGTACAGGCGCTGATTTGATTTTGTCCGGTACGGTTTTATGAGCTTGAACTCGGATTCCCAGTACCGCAGGATATAGGGCTCGACATTGGTGATTTTACACACTTCACCGATTTTAAAATACAGCTTGTCGGGGATTTCTGTGGCCATAGTATGCTCCAGCTGTGGGGGTAGCACTGTGCGCCGCAGGCCTGAGCCGTCAGCCATTTAATACTTTTTTCAGCACCGGGCTGGCTTTAAACGTGAGTACGCTGCGGGCTGAAATTTTTATTTCATTGCCGGTTTGCGGATTGCGCCCGCGCCGGATATTTTTCCCGCGGATATTAAAATTTCCGAAGCCCGATATTTTTACCTTCTGGTTTGTTTCCAGAGACTTGCGCATAAGCTCGAAGATAAGTTCGACGATCTGTGTGGATTCCTTTTTGGAAAGCCCCACTTTTTCATAGATTGCATCGATTAAGTTAGCTTTCGTCATGAGTGACTGCCTCCATCGATAACGTGCTGCCGTTATTGCCGAAGCTCTGCCCCTGTTTGCTTAACCAGGTGCGCAACGAGCCGGTCATGTATTTTATTTACTTCTGCGTCAGTCAGTGTTCTGTCATTTGACTGGAATTTGAGCCTGAATGCAAGACTTTTTTTGCCCGGCGGCAACGCGGCCCCCCGGAAACTGTCAAAAACGGCTGTCTCGGCTATCAACTTGCTGCCAAAGCCTGAAATAGCGGCAAATAGCTTTTCAGCAGGTATTGTCTCATCGACAATAAGGGCTATATCTCGCAGTATGGCCGGCTGGCGCGAGAAGGGCGAGAACTGAAGGCCATCCGTCCAGAGCCGGCCCAGCAGGTCGACATCGAGATCGAAGATATAGGCGGGCATTTTTATGTCAAAATGCTCAAGCACGTCCGGGTGGGCTTCACCAAGGCTGCCGATACAGTGGTCTCCTGACATGATGCTCAGCATTTTACCGGGGTGCATATAGGGCTCCCGGCCATCCTGAATAAACCGGATGTCCTGTACGTGCAGCCGTTCAAGCAGCGCCTCAACCGCAGCCTTGACGTCATAGAAATCAACCGTGTTTTTCTGCAGGTTCCATCCTTCGCCCTGCTGCATGCCCGCCATCAGGCCTCCAAGTCGCCGTGGCTCATGAGGCTGCTGGGCACCGTCCTGCGGAATGAACACGCGGCTCAGCTCAAAGAGCTTGATAGTCGAGCATTTATTATTGATGTTTTCCTGAAGGTTCAGAAGCAGGCTGGGCACGATGGAGGTGCGCATGACCGACTGCGACGAAGCCAGAGGGTTTAGAATCGGCAGAGGGGCGCTGCGAGCATCATCCGCAGGGAATTGCAGGCCGGCAATATGCTCGGGTGCGCAGAAACTGTAGTTGATAACCTCGAAGAAGCCGCGGGCTATCATCAGGTCGCGGATGATGCCGGCAAGCTTCAGGCTTCGATTTTCAGGGTTACCTGAAAGCATAGCCCTGGGGTAGGTAACCGGTATGCGGTCATAGCCCGTTATGCGGGCGATTTCTTCAATAAGGTCGATGGGCTCGTTAATGTCATAGCGGAAGCTGGGGGCAGTTGCCAACAGCGTGTCGGCGTCGGACGCCTGCGTGGCTATCTGGAGCCGCTTCAGCACGGACTGCATATCAAGCTGCGAAAGAGAAAGGCCCGTTATCGTGTTTGCGTTTTTAACGCTGAGGCTTATTGGTTTTGCATCGGCAAGTGCGCGCGGATAAACATCGATTGAGCCTTTTGCGATGCTGCCGCCGCCAAGCTCGGCCATGAGCTGCGCCGCACGGTGCAGCGATGGCAGCATGCCGTTTGTGTCAATGCCCTTTTCAAATCTCAGGGAGGCCTCTGTTTTTAGATTCAGGGCGCGGCTCGTGTGGGCAATGGACAGAGGCGTAAAATAGGCGCTTTCTATGAGCACAGTGGCCGTTGTCGGCAGAACCCCCGAGTTTTGGCCGCCCATAATGCCGCCGATGGCCACGGGCTGCCGGCCGTCGCAGATCATGAGGGTGTTGTCTGGCAGCTCCCGCTCTATTTCGTCAAGTGTGGAGAATTTTTCACCTTTGGCTGCCTTGCGAACAATGATTTTACCATCCTGGATGAACGAGAAATCAAATGCATGGAGCGGCTGTCCCCATTCAAGAAGGATATAGTTTGTAATATCTACCAGATTGTTGATTGCCCTGATGCCGCAGTTGACAAGCCTGCGCTGCATCCACAGCGGCGATGGCTTTACCGTAAGTCCGGTTACGAGCCGGGCAGTGTAGCGGGGGCACAAATCGGGGTCTGCTATTTCAACAGCCACGCGGGTTTCAATCGCGTCGCCGGTTTCTTCAAAATTATACTGCGGAAGCTGAAAGGGTATATCAAAGATGGCGGCGATTTCGCGCGCAAGCCCTACAACGCACAGGCAGTCTGCGCGGTTTGGCGTAATTCCAAGGTTCAAAACAGTGTCTGAAAGCTTCAGGTATTGAGCCAGGGGCATGCCCACGGGCGCATCAACCGGCAGCACCATAATGCCGCTGTGATCGTCTCCGAGACCAAGTTCCGGCTCGGAGCAGATCATGCCTTCGGAGACTTCGCCCCTGATTTTTGATTTTTTTATGGTCATACCGCCGGGAAGGCTGGCCCCTTCCACGGCAAGGGCAATGTGCTGCCCCACGGCGATATTGGGTGCGCCGCACACGATGGGCAGAATCCGATCGCCCGTGCTCACCCTGGCAAGCTGCAGCTTCTCGGCATTGGGATGCCGTGCTATTTCAAGGATTTCGCCAACGACAACATTGTTCCATTCCGACCCGCAGCTGATGATCTCCTCGACCTCTATGCCAGACATGGTCAGGCGGTCGGCAATATCCTGCACGGGGATATCCTGAGGAATGAAATCGCGTAGCCAGTTTATACTGAGATACATAGTAGCCTTTGTCGCAATAGTATAAAATTAGAACTGGGATAAAAAACGCAGATCGTTTTCAAAGAAAAGCCGTATGTCGTTGATGCCGTATTTCAGCATGGCGACGCGCTCAACGCCCAGTCCGAAGGCAAATCCGGTCGTTGTTTCAGGGTCATAACCGACATTGCGAAATACCGCGGGCTGCACCATGCCGCACCCCAGAATTTCCAGCCAGCCCGTGCCTTTGCACACCCGGCAGCCTTTGCCGCGGCATATAACGCACTGTATGTCAACTTCTGCGCTGGGTTCAGTGAAAGGGAAAAAGCTTGGTCGAAACCTGATGGATGTTTTTTCGCTGAATATCCGGTGCAGGAAGAGTGTTAAAATCCCTTTGAGGTCACCAAATGAGATATCATTATCAACCATGAGCCCTTCTATTTGGTGGAACATGGGCGTGTGGGAAACATCCGAGTCGCACCGGTATACTTTGCCCGGGCAGATGATCCGAAGCGGCGGCTTTGTCTGCTGCATGGTGCGGATCTGCACGGGCGACGTGTGCGTGCGCAGCAGCACTTCGGCAGAGATATAAAAGGTGTCATGCATATCCCTCGCGGGATGATCCTTGGGGATATTGAGCGCTTCGAAATTGAAAAAGTCGAGCTCGATCTCCGGGCCTTCCGCCATCTGAAAACCAAGTTCAGTAAAAACGGAGACAATCTCGTCGGTGACCTGCGTGATGGGGTGCCTGCGCCCGAGCGACTGGCAGCGGCCCGGCAGGGTCAAGTCAATGTCGACCCGGCCCATAGCCTGCTGTTTTTTGTTTTCGCGCAAACACTTGAGGGCGTCTTCAACGCCGGCTTCGATGCTTTTTTTGATCTCGTTTGCAAGCTTGCCGACAACAGCCCGCTGCTCTGCCGGAATTGTGATGAGATTTTTTATAAGCTGCGTGAGCGAACCGCTGCGGCCGATGTATTTGCTCTTGACCTGATAGATGTCGGCCTCAGAGGCGGCATTTCGCAGATCAAGTATGCTTTCCTGCCTGATTGTAGTGAGCGCTTCTTCCATAACTCGCAAAAAGTAGTATCCATCCGGCTATGGATGGATACTGTGAGGTTGAACCTTTTTATTTTTTCGCTTCAGGCGGCAGAAGGAGTCTGGACTTTTGCCTTGGCGATTTTCACAAGCTCGGTAAACGCGTTAAAATCATTAATCGCAAGCTCAGACAGCGACTTCCTGTCAAGCATGATATTGGCGCGTTTCAAGCCCAGTATGAACTGGCTGTAGTTGATGTCCAGGCTGCGGGCGCCAGCGCTTATGCGGGCGATCCAGAGCTGACGGAATTCGCGCTTTTTGACCCGTCTGTCGCGATAGGCATAGTTTAGAGCCCTGTCGACGGTTTCTCTGGCTATACGGTAAAGTCTGCCCCGCACGCCCCTGTATCCCTTGGCAAGCTTGAACAGTCTTTTCCTGCGTCTTCTTAAGGTGAATCCTCCTTTGACTCGTGGCATTGCTAAACCTCACTGGTAAGAATTAATAAGTATATTAATGACTGCTGATCTATCCGTGTTTGACACCCCGGATGACGCTTATGTGCCGGCGGCTGTTTCGCACATTTATGCGTACGGGATCAGCCTGCGAATATTGCGCTGCTCGACAGCCGAGATGGTCGAGGTTTTGCGCAGATTGCGTTTCCTTTTGGTTGTCTTTGATGTAAGAATATGGCTCCTGTACGCTTTACCGCGTCTGACTTTGCCAGACTTGGTCAGCGTAAAACGTTTTGCTGCAGCTTTGTTTGTTTTAAGTTTCGGCATGGAAGTCACATCTCCTG
>CAIWCT010000316.1 GCA_903911225.1 uncultured delta proteobacterium | reverse complement strand
GGACCGCCAAGGTCAGCGATATTTTAGCAAAGATTGATCGTGCGAGAAAGAAACTCGAGAAAATCAAACCTGGCTGCACTCAACCTCCAACTCGACAACGGAAAGTCAATGCTGCATAACTATTTATGAAACACTACACTATATACCGCAACTGCCCAAAACATCCTCCTGTTTCACTCTAGATGCTCTGCCCATGGACATCAGGCACTTGAAGACCCCGGGACATAAAATCCCGGGGTCTTTTTTTATGAAGCAGGTATCGTGTCATATGCGCAGAGGCCTGTTAAGAAAGAGGCTGCCGTGACAGGCCGGCAGCCTCGGAAATGCAGCTAGCGGGGTTCAAAACCCGTAGAATTTATTTTCCCTGTTTCAGCACGACCCATATGGCATTATCGCCGCGCCGCAGAAGAAACAGGATGTTCTCCCCGGGCTTGATTTTGCCCAGTATGCGATTATAGTCCTCAAGGTTGCGGATGGCGGCGCGATTGATCTCTTCAATAATGTCGCCCGACCGCAGCCCCGCCTCATCGGCTTCGCTGTCTGGCTCGATCTGGGTTATTACAATGCCATCCTTTTTGGCAAAGCCATGGCGCTGGGCCATTTCAGGCGTAATCTCGCGCACTGCAATGCCGAAATTTTTTTGAGGCTCTTGAGCCTGCGCCTGCTCGCGTCCCTTACCGTCTTTGAGTTCAGCTATTTTTACCGAATAATTTTTTTTCTTGCCGTCCCGCAAAACACTCACCTCTACCGTTTTGCCGATTTCGGTCTGGGCCACCAGCATCGGCAATTCATCCATTTCCTTCATCTCTTTGCCGTCATAGTCCGTGATGATATCGCCGGGTGCTATCCCCGCTTTGGCAGCAGGGCCTTCCTTGTCAACATCGGCCACCAGTGCGCCTCTGCCCTGGCTGAGGCCGAATGATTTTGCAAGCTCGGGCGTCACTTTCTGCACTACAACGCCAAGCCAGCCACGCACAACTTTGCCCTTGCCCTTGAGCTGGGGCACAATATTTTTTGCGATGTTGATCGGTATGGCAAATCCGATGCCCACATTGCCGCCGCTGGGGGAGAAAATAGCCGTATTGAGGCCAACCACTTTGCCGCTCAGATTAAACAGCGGCCCGCCGCTGTTGCCGGGATTGATGGACGCATCGGTCTGGATAAAGTCATCATAGGGGCCCTGGCCGATCTTGCGCCATTTTGCACTGACGATCCCCTGTGTCACCGTTTCCTGCAGGCCAAACGGGTTGCCGATGGCAAGCACCCATTCGCCGATTTCAAGCGCATCTGAGTCGCCCAGCTCCGCAAACGGAAGATCACCCTTGGGCTCCTTAAGCTTGATGAGCGCTATATCGGTTTTCTCGTCGCGCCCAACCAACGTGGCATCATACTGTTTTTCATCATGCAGGGTCACCTTGATCTCATCGGCGCCATCAACCACATGATTGTTGGTGAGCACATACCCCTCGCGGTCAATGATAAATCCTGAGCCCAGTCCGCGCTCGCGCTGCTTCTGGTTGCGCTGCGGCATCTGCTCAAAAAACCGGCGCATAAAATCATCCCCAAAAAATTCTTCGGGGTCCTCCTGGCTGTACGGCTCCTGAAAGCGCCGCATCGAACCTTTCGGGGGCTTGATCGTCCGCGAGGTAGAAATATGCACGGTCACGGGCATCAGCTTTTTGGCAAGCTCGGTAAAGCTCGGCAGGGTGATGGTTTTCACAGCATCGCCCTGCTGCACCTGAGCTGCTGCCGGTTTGACCGCCAGCATGCAGCAGACACCAAAGGCCAGCGCCAGAACCGGCTTCGCAAGGAAAAAAACACGCGAACGAACGGGGTTGATCATAGAAGGCTCCTTTAACTATTAGTCATGAACAGCAGGCGCACAACCTGTTACTGTATTTTTTTTATCGACAGGGCTTCGTCAAGCCCTTCACCCGTGGTTACATACTTGACTTTCACACGGTCGTTTTTATGCAGGACATCAAGGCCTGTGGGCTTCCAGGCCGGGTCATAGATCGTTGTGGTGCCCTTGACGATTAAAACCTGCGGCCGCCCGTTCTGCCCCGCAATGACAATCTCGGACCGAAGGCCCTTTGCACTGTCGGCTACTGACACAGAGTCTACGGTGCCGGTCACCGTCTGAACACTGCTTGAATCGGCCGCCGAGACAAGCACGGGAACAGGATAGTTCTCAGCTTGACAGACGGAGGCTGCACCGAGGCACATAAGAAAAACAAACTGCGATTTTTTCATAGCTCAAACCTTCCTGCACCATCGTGATAAAGTATTCATTATCATATATCCGCCTGCGCGTCTACTGTGTCAGCGCCTTCTAAAAAACAGGCTTGGCGCCATTGCCTTGCCGGGGGCACTGCGGCCCGGCTGAACACGGACACACATGCTTGTTTTTGTGCTATGGCCTTTCTCTGCCAGGCACTGATTCGTCCCTTTTAAGGGCTTTTCCGCCGGAGCCCTGCTTTTCAATGATTTCAACGCCTGCTTTTTTATCCAGGGGAGCTGCCTCGAAACATCTCAAGGCTCTTCCTGCAAGGTGATGCTTCAGTGAAGGGCTATTATACAGAAGCCCACTGCCTCCATTATAATCGCCTGGTTGCGAACATTTCAGTGTTTATTAAAAAGGAGGCATGCAGGGAGGATGAGAAGGGGGAGGAACACCCTCCCTGCACTATCAGAAAAAACCTTATATGCTTACAGGCTCTGCAATATTTTTTTTGCATCATGTTTCTGATTCGTGCAGGGAGGATGAAAAAGGGGGGGGGGAACACCCTCCCTGCACTATCAGCAATACCTACAATTATTATTGTTAATCATGTTCTTATTTTATTTTAAATATAGCATGGAAATAATTAAAGAAAGGTTAGAGCAGGATTAGAATATTTTAATGCAAAACAGCAGGTAAAGCTGACGGTAAAAAACGTCCGCCCTGCGGCAGCGCAAGAGCATTTGGAAACACAGAAAGCCGGCAAAACGAACCTGTGCAATGCTGTGCTGTTAGTTGTGTCTGCTTTAAGGTTGAAAGGTGCTTTTGGAAAAAATCATTTCTATGTAAGGGTATCACTTATTGACTTCTGCAACCTGATTCCAAACCGCCAAATACTGGTTGAAAATACGATCTATGGTGTAATCTGCAACCACCTTGCGGCGTCCGCATATACCCAATTGTGCAGCAATGTCGGGGTTTTTAATAATCTCACGTATTGCATCCCTTAGAGCGTCTCTATTGCCTGGCGGAACACAGATACCGGCCTTCTCTTTTCCATCCGCATTCAGCATGTCGGGCATTGCCGCCACAGTAGTCGCCACGACCGGACATCCCATGGCCATCGCTTCAAGCAGGACGATGGGAAACGCCTCTGTCAGGCTTGGCAGAACCATCAGCGTTGCCGTCAGCATTTCCTTCAGAACCTCGTCATGCTCTTTGACTCCGGCAAACATCAGCCATCTGCCGCTATCATGACTGCGTGACAAAGCCATCAGCTCCGCCTTAAATATTGGCTCTACGGGGCCTATTAAGTGCAACTCTTCCACCTCCGGCAGGTCGGCGCAGGCCCGCACTAAATCATGGACCCCTTTTTCTGCAATAACATGGCCGACAAACAGCACCCGGTTTTTCTTCCGCAAAGGTGCATCAACAGCATATGCCATGGCCATTTTTTCCAGTTCAGGAGCAAGCGGATTTGGCACAAGATACATATTGGTGAATCCGTTTTCCTGGAGCGCCTTCATCGATGAACGGTCAAGCACAATGACGCCATCGGCAGTGCTCGCCACACGACGCAGCATCCGGTACTCCCAATTCCGCTGCCGGACCAGTTCAGGGCATCGGCCAAAATGAAAATGAACAACGACCGGAACACGGAAAAGGCGGGCAAAAAAAATCACCATCAAGTCTCTAAAAAACCCCATCCCCCCGCTGGACTGACAATGGACGAGATGCGGGCGCCCCTGTAATATACATTTCAACAAACGAAAAGCTAAAGGTATCCAGACTGCCAGCCCAGACAAAAGCCTTTGCGCAAAGCTGTTTGGACTAACAGGCCGAAATCGTTGCGCCGAATCCAGATGTACCACCTCAACCTCCGGTCGTGAGATGGCATAATTCAAAAAATAGCTTGTCCATGTCGCAATGCCGCCCACCGGCGGTGGCAGCGGTGCAATCAGCAGCAACTTGATCCGTTTTGATGCTTCACAATCCATATTTTTTTACGCATTCTCTGCCAGCAGCAGCAAGTTATTCAATCTTGAATTTTGAATCCGAAAGCTCGAATCTTTTTACTCCGAATATCTTTTCGCACCTGCTGCCTCCTGCTTTCCCTAGAATTCAACAATTCCCACCAGCCCGCTGCTGAACTTTGACTGGCCCAGCACATGCTGCACTTTGGTTGCCTCAAGCTCTGTCAGCACGCGGCTGAGCTCTGCTGCGAACTGAGCCGGGTTTTTGCTGAGCGGCTCTTTTGTAAAAACGCCGCCGTGAATGTGGTGCAACGCATCTTTTGACAGCAGCTTTTCATACTTGGAGGCCAGCCCATCCCGGCTGCGCACGGCAATGCCCGCAGCGGCAATTATATTATTGATGTCGGTAGGCTCGATGGGAAAGTTCATCCACTCCGAAAAATTGGCGGCATCAAAAATTTCAAGGCCGTTTTTCGGCTTATTTTCAAAGATGGGCGACTTCTTCAGATTCATGCCAAGAAGACCCTTGCTTTCGGCAAGCATCACAATGCCGATGGAGGCTGCACTCGTAAGCGTCAAGAGGGCCGTAATCAGATTGTCAAGTGTTATGAACCCGTCCATGCTTTCAAAGGATGCAACTGCAGAGCACTGCCCGTTGAAGCCGAAACCGTGAAAAAACCGGTATTTCATAGAGGGATCCGGCTCACGGCACAGGATGAAATCGACGGAGGGCCGCTTAACCGCGGGATAAAAAAAGAAGTGCCGGTTGATGACTACTGCTTCGCCAAAAAATTCTTTATAGTCCTCGTATTCGTCGCCGATGGCGGCAAGCCCGGCGCCGAACTGAATGTCGGCCTGTTTAACGGGAATGCTGTCCTGCAGCTCATAGCGCGACTGGGCAAATTTGTCCTGCGACCCGATGGGAAAACAGGACCCGGGCCGGACGGAGTTTTTTACGTAGCTGAACTGTATGCCCCCGGCCTCATGCTGCTGCAGGGCTTGCCCGCCCTGATGAGGCGCGAGAGCGGCAGCAATCTCCTGCCGGGTTGAGAACATGCGGAACAGAGAGTCAAAGCCGCTCATTTTAAAGATGGTCATAATGGCCTCGGAGACGCCGAAAAAAACAATCTCGCCCCCGGCTTTTTTCAGCTGCTTCTGCGCCATCATAAAAATGCGCAGGCCGGCGCTGCTTACAAAACCCACGTCCGACAGGTCCGCAACCAGCAGGCGTTTGCCTGCCATGATCAGCTCATCGATCTGCTGCTGCACCTGGGGGGAGGTCATGCTGTCCAGGCGCCCCTGGGGAGTGATCCATGGTATGCCATTTTCTTCTCGGATGATGCAATCTGTCATGGGAAGTCCTGTCTGTCTATGGTTTTTCCGTTGTGTGGATGATGGTCTTTGCAAACCGGGTATAGGGTGCTTATCCGTTTGTATCGTATAAAAGCCTGTTCGAGCTGGCATTATAGGTTAGGCAGGGCGGGGAAACAATTAAAAAATACCCTGCGGGCGGCGTTACTGACCCTCTCCTGATAGAATAAGATTGCACAGCTTCGGGTTCACAGCATGGCCGCAGGCAACTTGCGGTTGCCATTCCGGGGTTGCTGTGGTACTAAACTGATCATATTTATGCTGGACATACGCCACGGCTCAATGCCTGGCATGATCTGCTCAAACAGCGGATTTAAACATACTGTATTTATTTGGCAGGGAGGAAAAATCGATGGACTTACTCATTGAAACCGCAAAAAAAGGGACTTCTGTGGTTCTTACCGTCAAAGGCCGCCTGGATGCAGCTACGGCTCCGGAATTTGAAAAAGCATGCGACAGACTTATTGCAGAAGGGAATATTTCCCTGATTGCAGATCTCGGGCAACTTGAATATATAAGCAGCGCAGGGCTTCGCAGCATTCTTGCAGCAGCGAAGAAGCTTAAAGCGCTGCAGGGGCAGATCAAATTCTGCAATCTCTCGGGCATGGTCAAAGAGGTCTTCAACATCTCAGGCTTTACGTCCATGTTTTCAAGCTATGCAACACTTGACGAAGCCCTTGCCCCTTGATGAATAAGAGCGACATGGACACTCTACGCCTTCCCGCACGCATAGAATCGCTGAAGCTGTTTCAGGATTTCACCTGTCAAAAGCTTAAGGGATGGGGCTTGCCCCAGGCGCTTGAACCGAAAGTTGAGCTTATACTCGAAGAGATCCTCACCAATGTCTTCAACTATGCTTACGCCGCGGGCACTGAAGGTGAAGCCGAAGTTGGCTGCGAACTGAAAGATGGAAGCCTGCGTTTTGTCATTGCCGACTGGGGCGCGGCCTTCAACCCGCTTGAAAGCCCGCCACCAGATCTGACTGATGACATCGATGCGCGCAAAGTAGGAGGGCTTGGTATTTTTTTTGTAAAGGAAATGGTTGATGCCATTGCCTATGATCGAGCGCACGATCAGAATATCTTAACCATAGCAATCAGGGTTAATAGCCCAAACACCTAAGCGTACACTATGTCAGGTTATCATTTTAAAATCGTCTATGGCCCGCACATGGCGCCCGAAGAATTGCAGCAGGCTGCAGACGTGATAAGCGCCTCCTATACCTCGTGGCAGAACAACCCCAAAAACACCAATCCGGTCAAGACCGATACCTCTCCTGCTGTCTATACCCGCATTATGTCCAACCCGACCCACGAAGTGATTTTATATTATGATGCCGAAGAGCTGTGCGGCGTTTTTGTGCATGCCCTGTCGCCTGATTATGACCGGTATCCGCTTCGCAAGCTTTCCTATGTGGCGGCGCAGCCCCGGCAAAAAGGCTATGAAGCATTGAAGCTGATATTTGCCCGCTACGCCGAATTTGTTAAAGCGCAGGGCGAAGATGTGCTCATCGCAAGCGATCTCGACCAGCTGACGCTCAACAGCCTGCTTGTGCAGGCGGGCTTTCGCGAGATTGTTGACCGGGATGAAACATACTTTCTGCTGTCCCAGCTGCTGCAGCGCAAAATTTTTTCTTTTCAAAAGGTCAACAGCGATTTTGTCATCGATCAAATCATACGGGTCGACGGCAAGGCAGTGCGCCGGGATAAAAAGCTCTATAAGCTGCAGACCACCCCTTTTGATTTCTACCAGCTTTACCGAGAGCAGCAGACAAAGCGCGTGCAGCGCTGCATTGCGCCAGAAAATCTGGCTCTCCTGCGCAGGGCATTTTCCTCTGCCGACGGGGGCATTTTTTTTATCAGCTCTTTTGAAGGCACCATCACCAATGACGATGCGGCAAGCGGCGGCTTTTATTCGCCGCGGGCGATGATCGGAAATTCCGTAGAAAAAATGCTTCCTGAAATTATTGCGCCGGAAAAAAACATCATCTATCTGCTGCCTGGCAGCCAGGCTGAGCTGCGGGCACTGGCAGACAAGGTCAAGTTTCGGCCGGGCTTCTACGATTTCCTTTTTTACTGCCTGAAGGTGCTCGGATCATTTTATGTAATGTCGGCTGCCACGCCCTTTCAGGTACGCTATCCGCTTGAGCGTTTTCTTGCCCCGGGCCTGCCCCTTCGGTATGCCGACCTTATTGAAAAGATCATCACGCCTGAGGTTGAACTGCTTGAAGGAGTTCAGGCCACACTGTCCGATGATCTCCCGCGCACGGCCTACCGCTTCAGCGGCCCGTATGTCGATTTGAGCCAGGGCTCCTATACTGCTCGAAAAGACCTGATGGTTGAAGATATTTTGAAGGATAAGACCGCGTCCGGCTCGCCCATAGTCTGCCTGTGCAGCGACATGCGGGACCGGCAGATAGTTGAGACATTATATCTTGAATCATACCTGAAAAGCATGCCGGTGCTTGTTTTTGATTTCGGCTCACAGGTGACGGCGTGGGTAAACAAAGAATTATCTGCAACACTTCCCGGCCCGAATCAGCACTTCAGCATTATCAATATCCGCGACTTCTACCAGATACCCTTCATGCTCCATGAAGCCGGCCTGAAAATTGATGATAATCAGGATTTTCTGTCATAAGTGAAAATGGGGTTAATTCCCTTGCTGTAAACCCATGAGGGGCTTATCCCAAAGGCAGCCATTTTCTTCTGCATTGACATCACTTGCACCTGTGCTAGTATTTTCCATAAATTGAGATTCCATGATGGAGGTAAGAATCTATGCAGTATGAATTTAATGTGGTTATCGAAAAGGATCCGGATGGTTATTTCGTGGCCACTGTGCCCGCATTGCGCGGGTGCCACACACAGGCAAAATCTCTTGATGTTTTAATGAAGCGGGTTCGGGAAGCAATTGAACTTTGCCTTGAAGTAGAAAAACCGGTAAAAAATGAATTTATCGGGGTGTAGCGGTTGCAGTATGAGCAATCATCCATCCATAACCGGCACACAGCTCATCAAGGCATTGCGTGCGCTCGGTTTTGAGGTTATCCGCACAAAAGGTAGTCACCATTTTCTTCGCCATCCAGTTGATCAACGGTGTACGGTTATTCCCGTTCATCGAGGTGAAACTATTGGCCGGGGATTACTTGCACAAATTTTACGGGATTGCGAAATTGCCTTTGAAGAGCTGATAAAGCGTCCTTAATCGGCAGGGTACCGAACACAAGCCTACTTTTTTCTTCTATCCATTTTTAATACACACAGCATATCCCCTTCCCTGCAACCCAGCAGCGCCGCAGCGCTTGCCAAATTGCACGCGATTTGCAAATTGCCGTCGTGCATGAAAAATGCAACCAGCTCGCCCTTTTGTACATCGCTGTAGCTGCTGCCGAGAAAAACCCTGTGCTCTCTGTTTTTGAACCGTAAGGTAAATGTGCCGCCTTTGGCAATGCCGAGCTTATCGAAATCGGTTTGCACATAACGGGTATGCACATTCCCGTAGACCGGATCAATCTGCACAACCTGTGCACAGGCCCCGCCGTCTTTAAAAACTGCTAAAGACTGAGGGGCGTCCTTTCCAATCGTAATGTCGCGCTCAAGCGCAACCCTGCCTGTTTCTGCATATGCCACTGTTGCTCTGAAAGCCTCAAGCCTTTCATCATCGTTGACATTGCAGTGGCCGTCACGGCCAACTATCCAAAACGCGGGCCGCGCGGCATTATCCTGCAGCCGGTCTATATAAGCCCTGGGGCCCTCTACTTCGCTGCGATTGGACAGAAAAAGCATGGGGATAGCCGGACGGCGGGACAGGCTCTTGCACAGATACAGCGCGGGCCCGATGCAGAGAATACCATCAAACTTGCCCTTGCAGGTTTCTGAAATGCGCGCCCCGATTGCCCCTCCCATTGATGTGCCCATAAGATATATTTTATCCGGTCTGCCGTATTTTTTAATAACAAAATCCCGCAGCTGCAGCACATCCTGGATTGCCTCATCGATAATAGGGCCGTTTTTGCGATAGCTTGTCGAAGCAATGAGCCAGCCTTCATCCAGCAGGGTCTTATAGAACGGCTCTCCGGGAGGAAATTCTGCAGTAACGGGCATGCTTTCAGCCCGCAGCCCGTGCGCCAGTATAAGCATCTTCTTGTTGTAGTTTGCAGGCGCCGCAATAAGGATCTGAGACTGCTGCAGTTTCCCCCGGTAACAATCCGGTTCGGCAGCATAAGCAGGTGCACGAAAAAGGATAGTCATGGCCAGTAAGGCAGCGATACGCAGCATCATGAGACCTCTTAATTAATTCCGGCGGCTTGGCTCCCGCCACAAACTTCGGAAATACGTTTTGCGGTGTCCAAATATGAACCCCTATTGTGTGAAAATGCATGAGGCATCGTCTATGCATATGCCAGACTAAAAAATCTATTACAAGAAAATATTTTAGCTACTACAACACCTCAAGATACAGCCCCTTTTCATTTTTGAATGATAAAAATGGCTACAGCATTTTGATATTTGCTCTAGGAGTCTGTCGGACTTTCCAAGCATCCTATGATATAATGGCGTAACATTAAACAATTGATTTCAAAGGATACGCCAGATGTCATTAAAGTTTGTCACTTGTGATCGCAATGC
>CAIWCT010000315.1 GCA_903911225.1 uncultured delta proteobacterium | reverse complement strand
CTGAAGAAGGCAACTCAAACACTGCGTGTTTTTTGTTTCCGCCCTTTCAGGGCGAAATCAAGCCACCCGCTATGCGGGTGGTTGTTGACTGCAAAAACAGACTTAGATATGCAGAAAGCAGCGCTCCAGTGTCGCCAATAGAGCGATATTGTGTTCGTTTCCAGCCTGTATCACCGCGGCGTCATTCATTGACCCTGCGGGCCACACGACGGCTGTTACGCCCTGGGCTGCAATCGTATCGATAGAGTCGCGCTGCGGGAAAAAAGCATCCGATGACATGACTGAGCCTTTCAGGCTGTGGCCTTTTTTCAGGGCCTTATCGATGGCCTGCTCGACCGCGCCCACACGCTCCTGCTCGCCCGTGCCGACGGCTATGGCTGCGCCGTTTTTCACAAACACGATGCCGTTTGACCGGACATTGATATTCAGGTACCACGCCGTCAGGCTGTCATCAAGCTCTGTGGCTGTGGGCTGGCGCTGCACGCTGTAGCTCTGGCCATTGTTCTTTGCCGGGTCGCTGTTGGGAATCATGGGGTCGCAGATAAAATCAGCAGCCGAGCGGATGCGCGTGAGATAGGGGATTTCAAAAGTGATGGTGCCGTCGGCAAGGTTGCGGATATTGAAATAGCCCGTCACATCGTCGCCGATATATTTGGGCACACTTCCCATATTAGCCGCTTTGGCAACCCGAATGGCATTGTTGAGCTTTTTTGTGCCTTCAGTGCGCCGCAGTATGGCAAGGGCATCCTCATCGTAGTCGGGGGCGATGACTCCTTCGATAAAGCTCTCCATAATGGCCTCGGCGGTTGCCGCGTCGACCTTCACATTAAAGCCGATGATGCCGCCGAAAGCGCTTCGCTCATCGCAGCTGCGGGCAATGCGGTAAATGTCGGCAAGGGATTCTCCTTCAGTCTGTACCTTGAACCCGCAGGGATTGATATGCTTCATAATGGTGCACGATGGCCGGCTGAAATATTTCAGGATATTAACAGCCTGGCTCATGTCCTGCAGGTTGGTAAGCGACAGGCCGGCTTTGCCGCCCTTGAGCATGTCGAGGTTGCCGACCGACAGGGGCTGGGCGCCTGCGGGGGCATAGGCCGCAAAGGGCTGATGCGGGTTGGTGCCGTAGCGCAGGGCGATATCGAGGGCTTTGAGCTTAATAGTTTTATCGCCCAGTATGATTGTCGCCTCCTGCGGAAAATTGCTTGCAATGGCGGTTTTATAGACATTTTTGAAGTCTGATACATCAGTTGCCATGGTTGCTCCTTATTAATTTATAGGCGGGTGGTATGTTAAATTGTAGGGGCGGGGCTTTCCCCGCCCTGATCAAATATCAAAATACTAATTATGCCTGTTCTTAACGCTCATGGTCACGGAGCCGTCAGCTGCCATATAGACAGCAGCTGTCGTTACGCGGAAGTCATCGCCGCCCGCCCCGGGGCCGAGTGCCTCATACAGGCCCGCAGCAGCTTCATCAGCCGTTGCCCACGCAATGCCGACTTCTTTGGGCTCGCCGGAAAAGGAGGGCAGGGGGTTTGCGTTTTCACCCGTATAGGTAGCAATAAGGCTGCCCTTGCCTGCGATCATGGGAATGGCAAAAAAATTGCGCGCTACCGAACCGTCAGCCGCACGCTTGAGAACGCTCAGGGCCGCCCCCTTTGTTACACAGCCGCTAATGCGGGGGGTAAAGTTGGGCGCATCGGGCTCATATTCCCACGGTGCAAGTGATTTTAAAAGCACTTCGACCGGCTCGGCTGCGGGGGCAATCAGTTTTGCCACATCACCTGTCTGCTTGCCGTTGCTCACGGCAATGGCCCCTGAACGGCATATGACAGCCGGGTACACCAGCAGATCGGGATTGCCGGTCTTAAGGGTTTCCTCATCCGTGGGCTTCACGAAAATGCTGCCTGCCTGCTTGTCGATCTCAAGCCTGCGGGCCTGGCTGGAGGGGCTGCGGCCTGTAATGCTGTAGAGCACCACTGCCTGTCCGGCCGGAGCCGTGCCGATGATGATAATGCGTCCGGGATAGGCCATTTTTTTTACGATGTCCATAGTATGCTCCATTGAATTGTGCGTAAGTTTGTAAGCGGAATTGCTGCGGGCTCTGCGCCGTTCAAGTATGTACAGTGCTGCGATATATCTGCATGTGCCAAACTTTAAAAATATATGATTTGCATCCTTTTTGCAATATGTTTCTTCCGGCAGAGTCGCGGCCAGAAAGCCGGAAGTGCATCGGCAGATGCTCACGCAGAGATTACCCCCGCATATAAAAGTGTCGTAAAAATTTCCGGGTCGTGCTTGATGCTTAATGAGACTTGATCGCCCCCCGGATCAGCACTCGCAGTATCGTACAAACGGTCTGGCGGGCTGTTTTTTTGGCAATATCTACGAGTTGCCCGGTATGTTGAATAGAGGCATTTGCATTGACATGCAAGCAGTGCCAGACTATATATTTCTTTGTTGAAATTTTTTTTAAGGCTTGCATGTATGAGCAGTGATATTAAATTTTCCGTGGTCATACCTTTATATAATAAGGAAAAGTACATAGCTCGCAGCATCTCAAGCGTTCTTCAGCAGACCTATCGAAATTTTGAATTGCTTGTCATAGATGATGGCTCTACGGATGAAAGCTGTCGAGTTGCAACTTCCATTAAGGACTCAAGAATAAGGCTGCTTCAAAAAGAAAATGGCGGTGAATCATCGGCAAGAAATTTTGGCATCAGGCACAGTTCAAATGAGTATATAGCATTTCTTGATGCCGATGACGAATGGGCGCCGAATTTCCTCGGCACTATTGCCGGGCTCATATATGCTTATCCAAAAGCATCTATTTTTTCGACAGGCATTGCAGATGGAAGCCATGGTTCCGCCGCTACAAATCGCACGATGGGAATTCACCCAACCGAAAAGCAGGATTGCTATATAGATGATTATTACCGGTTTGCCGCACATACAAACACACTATCGATTACCTCCAGTTCGGTTGTTGTTGAAAAGAAAGTGTTCGATGATGTCGGTGTATTTAATGAAACACTAAAGCGTGGCGCTGATCTGGAGATGTGGTTTAGAATAAATGCAAAATATAAGTACGCATTCAGTTCGTATATAGGCGCTACATACCATACTGAAGCACAGGGAAGGGTTTGCAATGAGGGCCGGGAATTTTATGCCCCTTTTTTATTAATGATCAATGGAATACGACTTGAAAACAATGATTCCTCATTAAAAAAAAGCATGGATTTTTATCTCTTTACTCTGTTTAAACAAGAATGTATTCAGGCTTTAAGCTTTGGTGACACTAACGGGGTTAGAAGTATGGTCGTATTTTGTAAAAAATATAAATTTTATAATTTTTTTCAATTCATTTGGCTCTGGCTCCTTACCTTTCTTCCGATCAAATATTATTTTGCTCTAAAAAGGAAGGTCATGTAAGTACTCATGGCAGAGGCAGGTGCAATCTGTTCATGTATGGCAGTTGCTGTGCCTGCTGAAGTTGAGCATAACTGTCTGGCCAATTATATGCTAGGCATGCTAGAGCATTTTTCTTTTTACTATAGACGGTTTATTTGTTCTGTCATCTCGACCGCAGGGAGAGACCCCAGTATGAAGTATAACCAGGAAATGGTGGGTGAAGCTCACCATTAATGAAAATGAATACCCCGTAGGGTGGACTTGCGCAGCACGTCCACCTTGCTTGTAAAATTTGGTGGACACACTTCGTGAGTCCACCCTACGCACTGAATTATGCAAAAAGCTTCCTCGCCCCGGCACGGGGGAGAGGATCGAGGTGAGGGGGATTTGTTTTTTACGGGTCTTTTTCACCCCTCATCCTTACCTTCTCCCCTCAAGGAGACTGTGTCGTAATTACAGTGAGCCGGGGCAATATAAGCGTTCTTTGACAAAAAAATATTAGAAAACAAAAAAACATATAACAGCGATCATACTGCTATGGTACAGTTTTTTTAAAAGGAG
>CAIWCT010000314.1 GCA_903911225.1 uncultured delta proteobacterium | reverse complement strand
GGGATCCTGCGATGCTATAGGCATCGGGAATGTTGACGGTCATGCCGGTAGTGGCGACATAGCCTGCAATAGACTGGTTATCGATGGGTAGAGAAAATGTTGAATAAATGAGACGTTTACCTGTGGGAAGCAGCGCTTGCAGCGTATCATTCTGAGCATATTTGAACAGCAGGCAGGCATCCTTTTTTACATAAATTGATCCGGCATCAGCATTAGCGATCTTGCGCGATTCGGCAAGTATTTTTTCAAGCAAAATATCAACATCTTTGATTTGCGTGATGCCCTGGCCGAGATTAATAATGCGAGTAAGTATATCTGCAGCGTTCTGCATTTTTTCCTTGCAGCTAATTTTTTTCATGGTATAGCCCCGCTTGAAGAGGGTGTCAAGAGATTTTCAGACAGCTGCAGTATGCTGATATGTATGCCTACTATGCGCTGTCTGTTTATCGTTAAGGGCCAGGGGCGCGTGTTATTTTCCGATGCAGAAGCGGCTGAAAATGACCTCCAGAATATCATCGGCAGTGGTTGTGCCGGTTATCTCTCCGAGAGCCTCAAGCGCTGCGTGGAGGTCGATGGAAATCAGCTCCGGAGCACGGGCAGAGAGCAAGCCCGTGATTGCCTGATCGAGTGCTGTTCGGGTTTTCTCCAGGGCGTTCCGGTGGCGGGCATTGGCAATGAGGATATCTGATGGTGATATGCTGTGGTGTGACACGATCATTCGGGCAATGGCTTGCTTGAGTTCACTTATGCCTGTATGGTGCAGAGCTGAAATTGCGACGGTCACATCAGCGGGCATCAAAGCGCTAATATCGCCTCTCTCCCAAGCCGAAGGCATATCAGTTTTATTAATGACTATGATGGGATTTTTATCGGCTAGCAGCGCGGCCACAGCGTAATCGGCATGGTCAAGGGGCCTGCTTGCATCAAGTACCAGCAATATAATATCGGCATGTTTTATTTTTTCACGTGAGCGCTCCATGCCCGCTCGTTCGATTTCATGATCGCTGTCGCCAATACCAGCTGTGTCCATAAGGTGTACCGGCAGGCCATCGAGGGTAATGGTCTCCTGAATGATATCTCGGGTCGTTCCGGGAATGGAGGTAACGATGGCGCGGTCGTCACCCAGCAGAGCATTCAGCAGGCTTGATTTGCCCACATTGGGTTTGCCGGTAATAACCGTCTGTACACCGCTTGCGTACAGGCAGCCGTCATGAAAGGTCGCGATCAGTGCGTCTGCTGCTTCCACAATAGTCTTAGCCTGTTCGGCAAGTGCCGAGGATGCATCGACCAAAATATCATCTTCAGGGAAATCAATAGCTGCTTCAACCGTGGCGGAGATATGCAGGAGATTGCCGTACAGCTGCTCAATTCGCTGAGCCAGTTTGCCCGTCAGCTGGCGTGAAGCGATTTTGAGCCCCACTTCCGACTTTGCTTCAATGACATCGATGACCGCCTCGGCGCGTGTCAAATCCATGCGTCCATTGAGAAAGGCGCGCCGGGTGAACTCGCCTGCCTCGGCAAGGCGTGCTCCGGCATCAAGTGACATACGCAGGATTTTATCAAGCAGTACAATGCCGCTGTGGCAGTTGATTTCGACGACATCTTCGCCTGTGTAGGAGCGCGGGGCTTTCATGTATGAGACGAGAGCTTCATCCAGAGCACTGCCGTCCTGCGGGTCAATAATGATACCGAAATGAAGGCGATGTGAGTGATGTGCGTCAGGAATGAAGTGTTTAGACTTGAAAAAAAGTGCAACAATCCGGCATGCCTCAGAGCCGCTTAGGCGAATAATGCCGATGCCACCGTTGCCAACGGGTGTTGCAATGGCTGTGATTGTGTCGTTTTGAAACATATGATGAATGCCGAAGAAGAGATGGATGGGTAGTTACAGTTTTTATGGGTATATAAGCAGTGATTTTTTAATCGTTTCATCAACTTTGCTAAATAAAGAGCCGGTTTGAAGTTGTTTGCAGTTTTTGCACATAATTTGAATCGAAATTATCTTCTGGTGTCCTACAAGCATATAGAAATGTGTCATGCACAAGGCGGCATTTATGGTTTCAGCCGATGTTATTCTATACCCCAGCCCGCCCCCCATGTTTATAATTGTATGGGACTCAATGGCAGCTCGGGATCTTCCTGATTGGGCATCCTGAAACCCTGCAATTTTTTTATACATTTCATCTTCAGCATTCCATTGCCCTGACCAGCGCTTAGCTTCGATTTCGACGGTAACATCTGCTGTGTATGTTGCAGTAATAACTGATTTGCGGGGGGTTGTTGTATCTTCATAGGTAAACCCCGCCGGGAGATTTAGAAAAAAGAATGAATTTTTGTCCTGTATGGACTGTGTTTCAGTTAAGTATTTTGCGGGCTGTTCGATTTCTTCCCTTTGCTGACGCCCGGATGAGCGTGTTTGTACAGGACTGGAGTCTGTCTTGCGGAAAAGGGCATTGAAGACCTCGATGTTTAAAAGCAGAGCAGCCACTGATGCAATGGCAAGAATGACCATGCCTGCGATGGCGATGCTGAAGAAGCGATTGTTTTTTTTTGGTATTCCTCTGTGGGGGTGTTCCTGCGCCGCATGTAGACGCGGATTTTTTTTTGGTTGCTGTCCGGCTAAATCCTCGGCGTCTTTTTTCTGCGCGGGTATGTCTGCATGTACATCAGGCTCGGGCTGTGGTGCCTCTGTCTGAAGCAAAAACTCCGTTTTTTCTTTAATATCTATAATGCCTGCAGTCAAAAGAGTATAAAGTGCTTTGATGGCGGTAAATTCATCATAGCCGCTCTGATAAATGATTTCCTTTATAGAGCGCATGCCATTAACCAGACGCAGAACGGCATTCTCCTGGTTGGTGAGTTTTGTCTGTCTGTTTGCAGAAGCCGCATCGGGGGTATATCGCAATATTTGATCTTTTGCCGGGATTTTTTTTACCAGCACCGACATTTCATCCACCCGTCGCGAAGCCTCAAGGATCAATTCCATGGTTTCAAACTGCGTGTCTGAATCGCCCAAAACTGAAATTGCACATTCTTCAAACCGGAATTTTCCTATTGTCCAGTTAAAAAGGCTGAAGAGAATATTTTCGATCTGCATGCGGATAAATGTGTCGAGTTCCTCTTTTGAAATAAAGTATTCATCAACGAGCACTTTGCCGAGCCGCTCCTTGCGGTTTCTTGCAATCAGCAGATACTTTTCAAGTTCGATATCACCGACAACGCCTTCGCTGCGAAGCAGGTATCCGAGGTGTTTTTCATTGTCGGTGCTTGTGGCAGATACTATTGTGCCGTCACAGAAGTGGACAGTGACAACATCGTCCTCATGTGTAATGCGCAGTTTTCCCGTCTTTTTATCATTAGACAGCAACTGAAAAAGACTGGAAAGATAAAAGGTTTCTAGATTGCCTTCAAGTGCCATAGGTAGTATTCATAATGGGTTTTTGTTTATTTAATCAAAAAAAAAATATTTTTACAATGAATTTATTTTCCAGGGGCACTCCAGAAGTACTTTGTTGGGGGTGCAGATCGGTCTTCAGGCTGGATGCTCAATCGCGGTAGTGATAAAAGGCTACAGTGAACTAACATGCAGGGCAGTGTTACCTGCACTGCGCGCATGCAGATTTCGCAACAATGAAATATTGTATGGCAGGCATGTGCGGCCAAACACGGCGGGAGGGGGGGGCTTCCGTATTCAGCCGCGGCGGAGCGCTTACTGCCGGGGAGCAATGACAACCTTGCGCATGGAGCCATCTCCTTTGCTCCAGGTTGTAAGATCCGGATCCTGTTTCAGCTTCATATGAATGATGCGACGATCCGAAGAATTGAGCGGGGGTGTGGCGATGGGGCCACTTTTCTTTTTTGCTTTTTCACTGAGGCGCAGGGCAAGGCTTTCAAGGTTTTCGATATGCCGTGAGCGATACCCTTCTGAATCGACGATAATGTGTGGCATATCGGCGGACTGTCTGGTTCGTATTTTATTGAGCAGATACTGCAGAGCCTCAAGCGTCTGACCTTTTTTTCCAATAAAAATGCCGCTGCCATCACCGATGATGTTAAAAATAATTTCGTCATGGCAGGTTGCTGTTTCGATGCGTGCCGCCGGGTCTATGTGTCGGGCAATACGATCAAAGAGAATTTTCAAAGCATCAAGGTTCTCATGTGTCCTGCCACCCGGCGTAGCTTGAATCGGTGCGATTTTCAACGTTGCACGGATTTTTGCTTTCCTCCCGGAGAATATGGAAAGAAATTTGCCAGGTGTCTGCTCAAGCACTTCAATTTCAAGATTGTCTTCAGTGGTATGCAGTTGCTGACCTGCTAGCGTTATTGCTTCTTCAACTGTTTTGGCTGCGACTTCGATGTGCTGCATTCTTTTCCTCCTGCGACACTGATTTTATTGTTGATGTAGTATTGCTGAGCAATTGATATGACATTATTGACAAGCCAGTAGATGACAAGTCCCGAAGGGAAACTGAGAAACATGAACGTAAAAACAAGGGGCATGAAAAGCATCATTTTTGCCTGCATAGGATCCATGCTTGTCGACGGCGTCATTTTTTGCTGTAAAAACTGCGAGAGGCCCATGATAATTGGCGCGATATAGGTGGGATCCTTTGCCGAGAGGTCGTTGATCCAGAATGAAACGAAGCTTGCATGCCGCAGTTCGATAGAGTACATCAGCGCATTGTAGAGCGCAATGAATACCGGTATCTGAATCAATATGGGCAGGCAGCCGCTCAAGGGGTTTACATTGTACTTCTTGTAGAGCGAGAGCTGCTGCCGTGCGAATTCTTCTTTGTTGTCTTTATATTTTTCCTTAAGGGCCGTCAGTTCGGGCTGAATTTTCTGCATGCCCTTCATGGATTCAAAACTTTTATGTGTAAGGGGCCAGAAGAGAAT
>CAIWCT010000313.1 GCA_903911225.1 uncultured delta proteobacterium | reverse complement strand
AATATCCTTGAAAAGCCAGCAGTTGACGAAATGACCTGGATGCGGCTCAAACTCTGTTGGTTTTTGATGTTCGCATAGTCCTCTGATTAAAAACGAACAACGGGGATGGAAGCGGCACCCTGAGGGCGGATTAAGGAGGCTTGGTGGTTCTCCTGGAGGCACTTCCCTAAATGTTCTGGCGTTGACCGGGTCAGGATCAGGGATAGCGGCCATCAAGGCTTTGCTGTAAGGATGGAAGGGTGAGTCCAACAGACTGTCCACCTCAGCTTTCTCTATGATTTCACCCGCGTACATGACAAAAACCCGCTGTGAAAAATAGCGGACGGTAGCCAGGTCATGTGTAACATAAATAATACTGAGATCGTTTTTTTGCTGCAGTTGCTTCAGCAGTTGCAGCGTCTCCACGCGTACAGAGGCATCAAGCATCGAAACTGGCTCATCAGCTACTAATAATTTTGGATGCAGGATCATGGCTCGGGCAATCACGACGCGCTGCTGCTGTCCACCACTGAGCATATGAGGAAACTTGGGCAAGATTGCTTCAGGCGGAGATAACTTCACCGCGTTCAAGGCATCATCAATCCGTACCTTGCTTTCGCATTTATTGTTTATTCCGTTAATAATCAAAGGCTCCTGCAGGATCTGCTGCACTCTCAAAAAGGGCGCCAGAGCACCGTATGGATCCTGCTGAACATAACCTACCTGAGAGCGGAACCGTTGTAAACGCTTCCTGGAAATCAGGCTGATATTTTCCCCGTTAAACAGGATTTCACCCCCGTTAGGTTTATACAGGCCCAACAAAGTCCGGGCCAAAGTGGACTTGCCGCAGCCACTCTCACCAACGACGGCTACAGCTTCTCCGCGAAAAAGGTCGAAGCTAAGATTATCTACGGCACGTATATGGCCTGCACGACCAAAGCCCCACCGCCTCAACTCGAACCAGGTAGATAAGGCACGTACGGATAGAAGAACTTCCTTATCAGTTACATTCATGCGTAAATCCAGCAATTCACTTTTCGGCCATTGTCTCTTGTTATTACCGGAGGCTGCTGTTCACAGGCAGATTTGCAGTGAGGGCAGCGCGGCCCAAAACGACACCCTTTGCCAGGTTCTATCAACAGCACCGGCTGGCCTGGAATAAACTCCGGTTGTTTCTTTTGCCGGAGCCTTGGCACGCTATCCATAAGCATTTGAGAGTAAGGATGGAGCGGCTCACTAAAGAAATCGCTGGCTGTGGCTATCTCAACCATCTGACCTCCATACATTACGGCGACACTGTCCGCCAGTTCACTGCAGGCAGCAACATCATGACTTATAATAACGAAGCTTCTGTCAGATTCCTGCTTGATGCGTTTAAGTGTATTCATAATATTAGCCTGAGTCAGCACATCCAGAGCCGAAGTCGGTTCGTCTAGAAGGACCAGAGGCGGGTTTGTTACCAGTGCCATAGCAATGGCTACTCTTTGGCGCATACCTCCGCTAAGCTCAAAAGGATAACGCCGAAAAAAATCTCCAGGAACACCGACGTGCTTAAGCACCTCTCCGGTCTGTTCCAACGCTTCCGCCTTCTTCATAAGGCCATGACTCAGCAGCGGTTCAGATACCTGCTCACCGATTTTTATTACAGGATTCAGGGAATTCATGGCCGCCTGGGGAACGAAAGAAGTTTTTACCCACCGCACATCCCTCCGAAAACGTTCATCACTGAACGCCATGACATCTGTTCCACCAATCAAGACCCTTCCGCTATATCTGGCAACATTACGTGGAAGCAGCCTTAAGACGGCTCGCACAAGCGAGCTTTTACCGCAACCGGATTCACCAATGATGGCGAGTGCCTGTTTATTACCGACATCGAAAGTGATACCATCAACGGCCTGTACGATCCCCATTGAAGACCGGTAATGCAGGAAAAGATCTTCAACTTGCAACAGAGCGCCAGTCACTATTCTACCCTCAATCTGGGATTGAAAATACGGTCCAGCCCGTATCCTAACATTGCAAACCCCAGTCCGGTCAGTACGAGTAGAGCTGATGGCAGAACAACAGTGTTATAGTAACCTTTGTACAAGGCACCCGACTGGAAGGCATCATTTAAGACCTTGCCCCACGTTGGCAGAATGGGGTCGCCGAGGCCAAGGAACGCTAACGATGCCTCTAGAAAGACCATAGAGGGTATCAAAAGGACAAACTGTGGAATGAGCACTGGCAACACTTTCGGTATCATGTAGCGGAAAATAATACGCATGTCACTCGCACCGTAGGCCCGTGCTGCTTCAATATAAGGCAAAGTCTTAACCTGAAGAAACATTGACCGATAAACCTTGATTCCGAGACTGAAAATGCCGAGAAGGATGATGACTGCCAGCATGACTACAATACTGCGGGAATAGAATGTCGCCACCAGTATTAAAATTGGCAAGCTGGGGAGGATAGCATTCAACTCAGTCAGCCGCTGTATAATCGAATCCACCCATCCTTCGTACCAGACACCTAGAGCGGCGATAAACAAAGTGATGACAGTTGAACCAATAGCTCCTAGAAGACCAAAAGCTAGGGCAACCGGCGCTCCCCACAACAGGGCAACAGATAAATCGCGGCGATGATCATCCGTGCCGGCAAAACCCTGAACTTTGCCGTAGATAACAAGCTTTGCGTCAAGGTCGGCAGACGGCTCGAAGGTCATACCTTTGATGATCAACTCATAGTTTCCTTTCTGGACAGAAGCACCCCTTGAGGCCGGATCAGCAAAAAGCCCTGTTTCTGCTGTAGCACTGCCCAGAGAAGTGATGAGCCGCTGGTCTTGCGATATTTTGTAGATCTGACTGGTTGACAAGTT
>CAIWCT010000312.1 GCA_903911225.1 uncultured delta proteobacterium | reverse complement strand
TATGACGACGGCCTACGGCCATGCCCTCCGGGAAAACTCCGTTTCGCTCCGCTTCACTCCGTTTTCCCGGAGCCTCATTGCTATAACCTTGTAGTGTTTTTCTGTCCAGATTTTACGACATCAATTCAAAATTGCGGGGATCAAAGGCACAGGAAGCGTTTTCAGACAAAGACGGGAAGGTTCTTATAAAGGGCTACTGGGGAGTTAATATATTTCTTAAATCGCCCCGGCTGACAATATACAAGCCCGGCTATGTGATATGGGACAGCAAAGAAATTTGCCCCGTATATGAGAAGCGGAAAGATTTTGATTCAAATAACAGAACCGTAAAACTTTTGAAGTTTGAAACCGAAGCGGCCAGATGGCTTAAGGCAGGTTATGATGTGGGCAGAGGCGGGCCGCATGTAATGCAGGATTTGTTTTTTTCACATTGCTATTCTAGTGAAGTGCCAAATCAAATAAAATTTGAAAAAATTTTCTATCAGCAAGAGTTGCCTTTTATTGAAAAAGAAAGAACGGAAACATACAAGAAGTTATATGGGAAATAAGCCCATAAAGGAGTGAATATGGCGATGGGGAAATACATATTATTGATTCTGATTTATTCATTGTTTTGTTTTTCAAGTTCAGTCTTTGCTTTTAGCCGGTAGGTTGGGCAAAGTGAAACGTGCCCAACAATTTCAAACGATCAAAACACTGCTGGGCACACTTCGTTTTGCCCAGCCTACGATAATAAAATGGCAGCCGATAGGTTGGGCATAGCCGGCAGGTTGGGCAAAGCGGAGCGTGCCCAACATGATTCTAAATCCATAAACAAAGGGGTGAGATGCGATACCGGCGCGAACGAATGGCTGGCGGGTGTTATTTTTTTACTGTCGTAACCCACGACCGGCAGCCTGTTTTAACCATGCCTGATAATATCGAAAGGCTGCGCGAATCGCTGCGAAGCCGGTTGCCGGTAGCCGGTAGGTTGGGCAAAGTGCAGCGTGCCCAACAAACATGATTCTAAATCCAGAAACAAAGAGCGGGTAGGGCAAAGTCCGCCGCGGAGGACCCCCTACATGATTTCTATACAAACAATAAACCGCATGGTATGTGTCGAAGAGTTGTTTGTTTAAAACAGGTGACTGTTTCTGATGGACAGGTGCTGTCGGCTATTGTGTTTATGGGATTGTTGGCATGCTCCGCTTTGTACAACAATCTCGTATGGCAAGAACATACGACAACGGAACGTACTCTTTCAGCTATGCCCCTGATTCAATAGGAACCCTCTCCGATAACGACACAATCATGCAGTTCAAGCGCCAAGTAACCGAACCGGGGCTGTACTACATTACCGCAGTGGATAATGAAACCGTCGATAATGTCACAAAAGTGCTTCACTCCGACACCATAGCCATCATGGCAGATGATAGGGCCGCGCTTGATACGAAGCTGAAGGGCAAGTGGGGCGGCATGCTCTCGGGTTTCGCAGATCCAAATATGGAAAAGTCATTAAGTTATATCAGCATCCTTTCAAACGAGAAGTACCGCGAAGCATTCACCCAACTCCTGCCACAGTTTGCAACGATTGCAGCAGATTTTCAGGGCAAGCCAATGGAGCTGATATATGTACGAGGTAATATCGCCAAGTACAGACTTTACATTGATTGCTTAATCCCACCAAAATGACCGGCAAATCCGATTGAACGTGACCAATTTTTAATTATTCAAAGACGATCAATTTCCTTTTTGAGATTCTGTCCGCCACAATATAAAAAGCGGTCATTTTGAGCAAGCTTTATCCTTGT
>CAIWCT010000311.1 GCA_903911225.1 uncultured delta proteobacterium | reverse complement strand
CTCGACCGCAGGGAGAGATCTTAGGCAGAGGGACAACCAAGGTGTTAGGATCTCTCCCTGCGGTCGAGATTACAGAATGGATAAACCGACTATAGTAAAAAAGAAAAATGCTCTAGTTAAACGCCGACCACGCTTGCGGCCAGGTGTTGCTTTTCATGTTCGCTTCCTTCTTTGCCTGCAACCAGGCAGAACAGACCGTACTGCTTAACTGTCATAAGATATGGCGCGTTTTGCCAGCCCTTTCAGCCGGCTGGTTTGCTGCTGCAATTGCGGCCTGCCGCCGGCATGTGAGTCATAGGGGCCGTCAGAGCCGTGCGACCGGTTCTTTACGGTGTCGATTAGATTTCTCAGAACGTCGATATAATCCCTCATGTGATTTGATCTAACCTTGAGCTCCTCAGAGGCTGCAGCCGTTTCTTCGGCATTGGCGGAATTCTCCTGGGTCACCCTGTCCATCTGGGCCACTACTGAGTTGATCTGATCGATGCCTTCGGCCTGCTCCCGTGAGGCTGCTGAAATCTCGGTCACCAGCTGGGCAACCTTTGCCACCTTTTCGGAGACCGCTCCAAAGGCTTCATTTGTCCGGTTCATAAGCCCGGAGCCATCGTTGATATTGCCGACCGTGGTTTCGATCATGCTTGCGGTGCTTTTTGCCGCTTCGGCAGCCCGAACCGCAAGATTTCTGACCTCGGCGGCAACCACCGCAAAGCCGGCGCCTGCATTGCCTGCGCGCGCTGCTTCCACCGCGGCATTCAGGGCAAGCAGATTTGTTTGAAAGGCAATCTCATCAATTGTTTTTATTATTTTTGACGTTTCCTGGCTTGAGCGGGAAATGGAGGACATTGATATGGTCAGCTCCGTCATTGCCTCATGCGCCTCTTTGATAACCTGATTGACCTCTGACATAAGACTGTCGGCCTGCGTGGCATTGGCTGCATTCTGCTTTGTCATGGAGGACATCTCTTCAATCGATGATGAGGTTTCCTCCAGAGCCGCAGCCTGCTCCGAGGAGGCCTTCGCCAGCATCTGGCTTGATTCCGAAAACTGCAGAGCAGAGGAATTAAGCTGCATGCCGATCTGCAAAAGCCCGTCTGTGGCTGCATTTAAAGGCCGGGAAATGGACTGGAAGAGCACCTGTAAAACCAGCACCACCAGGGCTGCAAACAGGGCGATCAGTATATAGGTTGCATTGCGTGCGGTTTTGAGAGTTGCGATTGCATAATCGATGGAAAACCCGGTTCCGAGTATCCAGCCCCAGGGCTTAAACATTTTCACATAGGCATAGTTTCTAATCGGTTCGTCTGATCCCGGAGGGCTCAAATAATACGTGATGTTGCCCTCTCCCTGTACCCTGCACAGGTTTACAGCATCTACATACACCAGCGTGCCTTTGGGATCTCGAAAGCTGCTCAGGCTTGATCCCTCCAGCTCCGGCCTCTTCGGATCGACAATCATTTTAGGAGTGCTGTCATTAACCCAGAAACTTTCCTTGTCTTTATAGCGTAATTTTTTAATGGCGGCAGCCGCACGACTTTGTGCTTCCTCAAGCGTGAGCTTTCCAGCCTGCACAAGTTCGTCATACTCTATAAAAACAACCAGAGCCGAATTGACCACCTTTTGTGAGGCTTCCAGCTTTTCAGTTAAAACGCTTCTTTGCAGAATGTAGGCTACTAAAGCAATAGAAAATATATAAAATGGTATCAATATCGAGCTTAAAATTTTCGTTTTTGTTTTGAGGCTTCTAATTTTTTTCACATGGATCCTTTTTATAATATTTTATAATTTTAAATATTATAGCATGGTTGGCGGACGACATCAATGGACGACATCAAGAAAACAATCCTTTTGTCTGCGCCATGCCCAGCAGGTGCTCAATGGCTGCCATGCCGTCGGGGCCGAAATCAAGGCTGTAATCATTTACATACAGCGCGACATGGCTGTCCATGACTTTTTCATCCATCTCGGTTGCA
This sequence comes from uncultured delta proteobacterium, assembly GCA_903911225.1. Taxonomy (GTDB): domain Bacteria; phylum Desulfobacterota; class WTBG01; order CAIYCZ01; family CAIRTM01; genus CAIWCT01. Next base: position 3,362 of record CAIWCT010000311.1, on the reverse strand, counting down.
TGCTGCTTCATGAAAGCGCGGGGGGCGGCGGGATTAGCGTGCGCATGATGGATGCTTGCCCTGATGGCAGCCTCCACCCGCGCAATCGCTTCCGGGCCAAGCTCTTTTTTGGCAATGATTGCTCCCAGCGGAATGGGATGGCCGGTTTCTTTCACCCACCATGATCCCAAATCCTCAATTAAAGAAAGGCCAAGGTTGCGATACGTGAACCTGCCCTCGTGTATTATGACACCGGCATCAACATCGCCTGCGGCAACGGCAGGCATGATCTCATCAAAGCTCATGTATACCTTGTTTTGAGCAGCCGGAGCATAGAGGGAAAACAGCAGATTTGCCGTTGTCCAGCGGCCGGGCACGGCAATGCGCATGGAGTGAAGCTGTTCGGCGGCAATGCCTGTGTTCTTTGCGATGAGAAGAGGGCCGCAGCCGCGGCCAAGCGCGCCACCGGCGTTTATAAGCTCATAGGTGTCGCGCAGGCGGCCATAGGCATAAAAGGACACCTTTACAACATCAAGCTCATGAGCAAAGGCAAGATCGTTCAGCGTTGAGACGTCTTCCAGCCGGCAGTCTACCGCAGGCGCATCAGGGCCGAGCATGCCACGTACCCAGGCATCGAAAATATAGGTGTCATTGGGGCATGGCGAGATGCCGAGCTTAAGAGGTTTTTTCATGGCAGTGCAGCATTTTAAGCAGCAGTTCCTGGGCAGCCTGAGCAGCTTCCCTTGTTTTCCAGTGTGCGTGATCGCGCTGACCGCAGAGATTTGATATGCCCCGAACGACAGTGCAGGGAATGCCCGCCCGCAGGGCAACAAGCCCTACAGAAGCTGATTCCATGTCTTCGCAGAGCAGAGCGCCGGAAGCGGGCATGAAGCGGCTGGATATTTTTTTCGCCATATCAGGGCTGCCGGAAATCGCGGCCACTGTCAGGAAATCAGCTTGCAGGCTCTCATGCGGGGCTGCGTCACAGCACAGGCTGATTGTATTATAAATATCTTTATTTTCATAGCGCGCAAGCGGAAGGTTTATTTGCTGAAGGGATTGAAAGTCGGTATCGCCGGCTGCACCTGTATCGGCAAAAAGTGCATGTGCGCCGATAACAGCTTTGCCCAATAGTTTGCTGTTATCAGCATATACTCCGCAAATGCCAACATTAAATATTCGCGCCGGGCAATAGCGCTCAATTGCCGCAGCGCTTGCAGCGGCCGCATTTGCCATGCCCGGGCCGCTAATAATGAGCCGTATACGGGTGATGCCGCCAGCGGCATGACAGACGGGAAAGCCAAGAAGTGCACTATCCTGACGGGCATGCAGCTTCTCGATAAGCCAGGCAAGCTCTAATTCTGTCGCGGCAACAACAAGAGTTGACATGATGTTTAGAAAAAAAGTATTTGTCAGAAACCAGGGTCAGAACACCGAATTTAAAGGGCCTTTGCCAAACGCCCCTACGATCCTGAATTTTGAATCATGAATCTTGAATCTGGACTCATTTCCCCCAGCGCAGAAATGCTCCGGCTGAACGAAACATGTTTTTTAATCCCTGCCATTCAAGCATCCTCAGTGTCCGCAGCCAGGTCAGCGGATTGAGATAGAACTGGCGGTATGCCGCAGCGCGGCAGCGGTTGACTGTTTCAGGCGGCAGGCCCGGCAGGCGCATGACTGAGCTGCTCTGGCTGAAGCCCGCATAATCCATCTTGTCTATCCAACCCTTCTCAAGGGCTTGTTCATAGAGCAGGCTGCCGGGGAAGGGCACGGCGCTGTAGAACTGGGCCACATCAAGCCGCAGGCTGCGCGCAAGCTTCAGGGTATTTTCCATGGCCTCTTCAGTATCACCAGGAAGGCCGAAGATGAAATGCCCTGCCGTTTTGATGCCGGCTGCACGGGCAAGGCCGACAGCCACGGCGGCCTGCTCCACGCGCGTGCCTTTGCGTACCGTGTCAAGCACCTTTTGGTCAGCCGACTCTATGCCATAGCTTATCATCCAGCAGCCCGCGCGTGCCATGAGTTTCAAGAGCTCTGCATCGACGATGTCGATGCGGCTGTTGCAGGTCCATGCAATGTCAAGCCTGGCATCGAGCATGGCCTGGCAGAGCTCAGCCACATGCTGCCGGTCCACCACGAATGTTTCCGCCCAGAAGAAAAAGTCTCGAACGCCGAAGCGCCGCATGTCGTATTTAATTTCTGCGATGATATTAGCTGTGGAGCGGGCGCGCAGCTTTTTGCCGTAATAGGTCTGGCAGGTGCAAAAGGTGCAGTTGAAGGGGCAGCCCCGCTGAGGTGCAATGATGAGAAAGGGGCGGCCTTTTAGCGGCAGCAGGTAGTGCTGGTGTGACAGCAGATGCCAGGCCGGAAACGGCAGGCTGTCGAGATCGTCGATAAAGGGCCGCGCCGGGTTGGAGATTATTTTATCCGGTGTCTCGCGCCAGGTAAGTCCTGCAATTACGGAAAGCGAAGAGCCGGATGCAATGGCTGCTGCAAGGTCTTGAGCTGTCAGCTCCGGCTCATTGCGTATGATGCAGTCAAGGGCAGGGGTCGCCTGCAGGCACTGCCGGTCTAGGGCCGTTACATGGGTGCCGAATACGGCAGTTGTGCATGCGGGCAGAGACTCTTTGATATATCCGGCAAGTTCCAGATCGCTAGCGATGGAGGGCGTGCCGGTGCTCCAGATGACAAGGCGGGGATTGAAGCGCTGCAGCTCGCGCCGCAGTCCGGCAAAGTCGACGGCTGCAGACGGGCAGTCGATGATGCTAACGGTATGCCCGTCTTTTTCAAGCACGGCGCCGGTCATTGCAAGGGAAATGGGTGGCCAGAGTGTGCCCCAGACGCCCTGCTCCTGCGTGCAGCGGCCTTCACGGCTGAATTTTTTATTGAGCTGGGCCGGCGGGTTTAAAAGCAGGATGTTCATTGGGGATCCCGAATGCGGAAACGGAGCGGATTAAAAAATTATCCGCTCCTGTGCGGTTTAGAAAAAAAGATATTTGAAAAGGGTATAGACATACCTGAAGGCGACTTTTTTAACGCTGATCTTGGAATAGCCCATTTTACGCGTATGTTCATGCGAGGGCACTTCCGCGATGCGAAACCCTTTTTTCAGGGTTTTCATGGTTATTTCCTGCTCGATCGTGGTGATGTTTTCGACAAGGCCCAGCTGCTTCATGATATCGGTCTTGATGGCGCGAAATCCGTTCTGGCTTTCGCTGAGCTTGACTTTGAAGCGCCAGTTGATCATGGCCGTGATGAACGAACTGCCTGCCAGGCGGAAGAATTCGTCAAAACCGCCGTGCAGCTCGCTTGAGCCGCCCATGAGCCGGGATGCCACGACCATATCGGCTTCGCCCTTGAGCAGCGGATAGGTGAGCTTGGGG
>CAIWCT010000310.1 GCA_903911225.1 uncultured delta proteobacterium | reverse complement strand
GCAGCATGTCATCCTGGTAGGGCTTTATAACATAATCAGCGGCGCCCATTTCAAGGGCTTTCATGCGATGCTTTTCGCTTGAGCGCGACGTAATCATCACAACGGGAATGTTTTTGTAGACAGCATTGCTTTTGAGACGCGACAGCAGCTCGTAGCCGTCCATGCGGGGCATTTCCACGTCCAGCAGAATGATATCGGGAAGCTGAGAAACGGCCTGGAGCATTTCCAAAGCCTCGACACCGTCTTTTGCCGTTATGGGAAGCCATCCTGAACTTTTTATGAAGTTCGTCATGATCATGCGCACACTTACTGAATCGTCTACGATGAGCACCGAGAGCACTTGTTCGGCAGGGGGCTTTTCCTGTTCAGCAGAGGTTCTGCGCACACCCTTGTTTTGGGCCTGCAGCGAAGCAAGATCAAGGGGGTTGAGAATCAGCACGACCGATCCGTCGCCAAGAAGAGTCGCGCCCGCAATGCCGGTTACGCGGCGCAGGTGTGTCCCCAGATTTTTTACGACGATTTCACGCTCGCCCAGCAGTTCATCAATGGTCATGGCGATATATTGCGCGCCTATATCCAGCAGCAGCACCAGAGGTGTCTGGGATTCTTCATAGTCAAGCGGCCGGGGCAGCCCCAGGACATCGCCAAGACGAAGAAGTGGATAGGGAATATCCTCAACATGCACGATCCCGCCGTCTCTGGTCTGCTCGATTTCGCCGGGCTCAAGGCGCAATACCTGTTTAATGAAACCCAGGGGAACAGCAAAGGTGTTATTGTAGGATTTTATCAGCAGCGATCGTGTCACAGCAAGGGACATGGGCAGGCGGATGATGACCAGTGTGCCCTGGCCCTTGACTGATTCTATTTCCACCGTTCCCTGAAGGTTTGTTACCTGTGTTTTTACCACATCCATGCCGACGCCGCGCCCAGAGAACTCACTTATTTTATCGGCCGTGCTGAAATTCGGCAGCAGCACATACTGAAATATATCCTGGCTGGTGAGCCTGGCGGCTGCTTCTTCATCGATATAACCAGCGTTAACAGCTTTTTGCCGTATTTTATCCGCATCAAGGCCTCTGCCGTCATCACTGATGGCAAGCACGATTTTGTTGCCCGAGTAGTATGCCCGCAGCCGGATGATGCCCCGCTCTGGCTTGCCCTTGGCTTTGCGCTCTTCGGGTGGCTCGATTCCATGGTCGACATTGTTCCGAAGGATATGCATGAGCGGATCGATCATGGAGTCGAGCACTTTTTTGTCGATTTCCATCTGCTCGCCTTCGATGACCATGTCTACGAGCTTGTTTTGAGCCAGAGCGATAACGCGAACGATTTGCCGCATGCGGGCGGCAATTGACGACAGCGGCATCATGCGGATTTTCATGAGCTTGTCCTGCATGTCGCTTGATAGGCGTCCCTGCATGTGCGACATGGTTTCAAAGTCGCTGGTCATATTGCCCAGATCGGTGTTGATCAGCTTGATGTCGGCGATCGTTTCTGCGAGCTGGCGCAGCAGATGATGAAATTCCGTATAACGGTCAAGCTCAAGTTCGTCAAAGTCATGTTCGGGGAAAACCGGCATCGACGGGCGCCCGCCGGGCAGTGTCTTGCCGCGCTTGGTTGCCAGCCCATCGCCAAGGGCGCTGACTTCATACTCCGTCTCCAGACGCTCGGAGACTTTCTTCAGGCGCTCGATGGTCGGCGCCATGTTTTCAACCGCACTGGTGAGATCCGTGATATATTGCTCTATTGAGCTTCTGCTGATGACAAGCTCCCCCATGAGTCGCATGATTTCATCGATACGGTCCATGCCGATGCGCACCATGTCTTCGGCTTTATTATGGGGTTGCTCAGCAGCGGCTGCCTGCGCAGGCGCCGCACCAGGCTGTTTTGGTTCACTGGGTGCTGCAGGCGCTTTTTTCTCTGACGGAGGCGCTTTTTGCTCCTCAGTCTGAAGCAGTCGCGTATACTTGTCGTAGATGCTTTGGACAAACTTGTTGTCCGCCTTGTTGGAGGCCAGATCTTCAAGGACTTCAGAGGATGTCGTGAGCAGTTCGAGTATGTTCTGATCCAGTGTTTGCGTTCCTTCAAAAAGCCGGTCAAGCATGTCCTCCATACGGTGTGACAGCGTCGATACGGCGCGGAACCCGACGGCCCCAGCCGATCCCTTAAGCGTATGGACGCTGCGGCGCAGGCTCTGAATGACGTCCTTTTGATCGGGGTTCTGCTTCAGGGAGGAGAGAAAAGTAGAGATGTTTTTGAAATGATCTTCGGCCTCAAGCATGAACACTTCAAGCAGCTCGGGAGGTATTTCAGCGAGCACGGGGAATGTGGGCTCTTGAACAGGTTCAGGCGCCCTTGTTTCTGCCGGCTGCTCGGCAAAGGCATCTTCTTCAAGCAGCTCGGCCTCCATTTTTTCATAATACGCGGTGATGGCGTCCATTATTTCCGCCACCGCGTCGCTGTCTTGTTCGGCAGGAAGCCCGGTCAGTCGCCGGTAGGCAATGTAGAGCGCGCTGACAATGGTTCTTAAATCATCGAGATTTTCTCCGAGCCGGTCAAGGCAGGCCTCAATGCAGGACAGCCCGTTGTCAAGCACGGCAAGCGCCTGCATGTTCAGGCTAATGGTTCCGTTGAGAATGTCTTCAAGAATCTGCTCGATAAAGCCTGCCAGATAGCTCAGCTCGGGCAGCCCGACCATGGAAGCCGCGCCTTTAATGATGTGCGCCTGGCGATACGCTTCATCAAGCAGCCCGGTATTGCCGGGGCTGCTTTGAAACGCAAATATTCCTTCGCGAATTGAAGGCAGATAGCTTTGCGCTTCGGCTATGAATCCATCGAGAACTTCCTGTTGCACCTTGTATGTCATACCATATCGCTTATATGCAGGCGTTTCGTGTCATGTCAGTACGGGAGGCCCTTTGTGCGGGCTCCTGCGTCAAACGTTCTTCCGTTCATGCGTTCAGGCGCGGCTTCTCATCGTCCGGGAGTTTAAATACGTTTACCGATCCCCGGAGATCCTCGGCCATGCGGGCAAGCGTGGTAATGGAAAGAGATGCCTGCCTGGTGCCTGCCGCAGCCTGCTGCGTAGCATCAGATATCTGGTGCATGATCTGTGCGACTTCATTGGAGCTGTGTGCCTGATTCTGGGCCGCCTGGGAAATCGACCTGATGATATCGGCCATGGCGCTGGAAATGGTTTCGATCTGATTGAGGGCCTGCCCGGCGTCATTTGCCAGATCAGAGCCGGAAACCACTTCACGCGTTGTTTCTTCCATGGCAATAACTGTTTCATTGGTTTCCGACTGAATCGCTTTGACAAGCTCGGTAATCTGTTTTGTGGCTTTTGCCGAGCGCTGAGCTAGCCGCTCAACTTCTTCCGCAACCACGGCAAAGCCCCGGCCCGACTCGCCGGACATGGCGGCCTGAATTGATGCATTCATGGCCAGAATGCTGGTGCGGTCGGCTATGTCATTGATCATCTGGACGATATCACCGATTTCCTGTGAGCTTTCGCCGAGCCGTTTAATACGTTTTGCTGTTGCCTGAACCCTGTCACGGATACGGTTCATGCCATCGATGGTGTCAAGCACGGCCTGCGCGCCCTGCTTTGCTGCATCAAGGGCCTGATCGGATACGGCGGCTGACTGGGCGGCATTTTCGGAAACGCCGCGTGCGGAAAGGGCCATCTCTTCAAGCGTTGCTGTGGCCGCAACGATGCGTGAAGCAGTGGCTTCATTGTCTTTGGCGAGTTTTTCAGCAGCTGATGAAATTTCGTTTGCCGACGCGCCGACCCTGATTGTCGAGTCCTGCACGCTGTGGACGATCTGCCGCAGCTGCATGATGGCAAAGTTGAATGCATCGGCGATGGCGCCGGTGAAATCCTGGGTCACCTCCGCCTCCTTAGAAAGATCGCCGTCTGCGATGCCGCTCACATCGTCAAGCAGTTTCATCAGCGAGGCCTGCATGGTGTTGCGTTCTTCGCGGGTTTGAATAAGCTCGAAAATGTTATCAAGCATGCTGTTGAGAGAACGGGCCATATTGCCCAGCTCGTCGTTGGATGTTACCTGGCTGCGGGCGCTGTAGTCTCCAACGCTTATTTTTTGAAAAATATCCACAATGTGCTGCACCTGGCTGGTAATGCCCCTGGAGATTTGTCCGGCGGCTATAATGCCGATAAAAAGAACGAACAAAAATGCTATAGCATTGACAATCAGTATGTTGCGGGCCAACTTTTTCATGTCGTCGACAGCCATATTTTTTTCGCGGGTGCCGGCGGTATACAGCGACAGGAGCATCGGCCTGATTCTACTGTCGAGAATGCGGTAGTCGGCAATGGTTTTTTGCAGCTGCGAATCCAACTCTCTGGCTTTTTCGAGAGTAGAGGCATAGACGGTGCGCAGCCGGTTGAGCTGTTCCCTGTCATCGTCAGACAGCCGTGCCGATTCCATCTGATCCTTGATTTGTGCAATCCCATCTGCAAGTATCCCTCCGGCTTTGTTTTCACCCAGAAGATAACGCTGTTCATACAAACGCATAAGTTGAATGCCAGCGACATTCATGCTGCGTGCACGAAAAAAATCTTCCAGGGCCTGGCCTGCGGTTCGCAGTTGAGGTTCAAGCCCATCAGCGGCAACACGTTTTTCAATAATGGCTACGGCGCTGCTCAGTCCTTTCTGGTAGCTTGATACCGCCAGATCAAACTCTTTTGCTAGATCGATGTTTTCCTGCCCGATACTCAGTTGCCGAATGTCGCGCAGGCTTCCATGAATAGCTTTAAACTGGTTTTCCGCTTCATTGAGCAGGCCCTTTGCCGTATCGAACCCGCGTTCGCGGTAGTTGGCGAAAAAGTCACGCTCAAGCACCTGTACTTCAAGCAGCGCAGACTCCGAAGCCTTTACCAGTTCGGCGAAACTGATTTGTGTACTCAGAAGATTGGAGACTCTGTTGTCATACAATAAAAGGCTGCCAACGGTGCCCATACTGACCAGAAGAAAAAACAGAATCAGGATGCCGAATGAAAAGTAGAGCTTTTGTTTGATGCTTCTAAACGGTGTGCCACCGGGTTTCCCGCTCGATTCGGCACGTGCAATTCCGCTTTTCGATTTCATTCTCGTACTCCTTTGCCAAAATAATATTATTTAGTTTTTTAATTATTGGAATTGCCGCATTTTCGATGATTGCAGCAGTTTTTCAAAGTCGAAAATTGCCACCAGTGTATCCTCATGCGCAAGGGCTCCGTTCAAGTATGTTGCGGACTGCCCGGGCGTGTTCTGCGGAACGGGGAGAATTTCGTCAGCGGCAAAATATTTTATGCCATTGATCAGATCGACGGTAAGCCCAAGCATCATTTGCCTGTCGTTTGTCTGCGCAATAATCATGCGGGATGGTTTTTTTCGATTTTCCTGGCCCATGTTCAGAAAGCCCATGAGATCGACAATGGAAATAATTTCTCCTCGCATATTGGCTACCCCCAGCATCCATTGCGGTGTATTGGGCACCATGATTACAGCAGGCGGCAGACTGAGTTCGAATACATTGGCGATAGGGGCTGCAAACATCTGATCATCCAGGGAAAACAGCACAAATTGTTCTGTGCCTTCCTCGATGTCGGCTGTTGGCAGCACAATATCCTTGAGCATTGCCGATACTTCCCGACTGGCTCCAGTATCGTCCCGGAAAGTTAAGAAGTCATTATGTTTCAAATCTTTCAGCTCTCTGGTCTGGGCAAAAGCAGGATTTTTTTCTTCCGTCATGATCGTGTTTTTAATGTCCTGCTCGGATTGATCCGGGAACTGATCTTCAATCAGGCATTCATCAATTGCCTCTTCGCCTATATCGGGTTGAATGGAAGCTGCGATGAACTGATTTTCAAACAGGGGTTCTTCATATGTTTCTTGGCCGCCATTGGTCTCAGGTGAAGCCTCGCCGGGCTGGTCATCAATGACGACTTCTTCAAGAGTGGCATCATAAAAGGCGGTTTCAGGGGACGTAGCGATGAACTGATTTTCAAACAGGGGTTCTTCATATATTTCTTGGCCGGCATTGGTTTCAGGTGAAGCCTCGCAGGCTTGATCATCAATGACGACTTCTTCAAGAGTAGCATCATAAAAGGCGGGTTCAGGGGATGTAGCGATGAACTGATTTTCAAACAGGGGTTCTTCATATATTTCTTGGCCGGCATTGGTTTCAGGTGAAGCCTCGCAGGCTTGATCATCAATGACGACT